>NZ_WIWL01000112.1:0-261677 GCF_009600105.1 Pseudomonas sp. FSL R10-0056 | reverse complement strand
GTGCTGACCGGGGCTGGCCTGGCAGTGTGCGGGGTGATCCTGCAACACATCGTGCACAACAAGTTCGTTGAGCCAGGCACTTCGGGCGGGCTGGATGCGGCCAGGCTCGGCATCCTGGTATCGCTGGCAGCGGTGCCCGGCGCCGGCACGACAGGGCGCATGCTGTTTGCGCTGGTGTTTTGTTTCGCCTCGGGGCTGATATTTGTCGTGATCATCCGCCGGATCCGATTCAAAAACACGGTGCTGGTGCCGGTCATCGGCCTGATGTATGGCGGCGTGCTGAGCGCCATTGCCGAGTTCTACGCCTACCACCACAACATCATGCAAAGCATGCAGGGCTGGCTGCTGGGCGACTTTTCCAGGGTGGTGCAGGGCAGCTACGAGATCATCTACCTGATCTTGCCGATTGTTGCCCTGGCCTATCTGTATGCCCACCGTTTCACCGTGCTGGGCATGGGTGAGGGCATGGCTACAAGCCTGGGCCTGAACTACTCGGCAAACGTTGCCCTGGGCTTGCTGCTGGTGGCGGTCACAGTATCAGCCACGGTCATCACGGTAGGGGCGATTCCTTTTGTCGGACTGGTCATTCCCAACCTGGTGGCGCTGCGTTATGGCGACCACCTGGGCCGTACGCTGCCCATCGTTGCCCTGGGCGGCGCGTCAATGCTGCTGGTGTGCGACATCCTCGGACGGCTGCTGATTTACCCGTTTGAAGTGCCCATCGGCTTGATGGCAGGCAGCGTGGGCGGTGTGCTGTTCCTGGCACTGATCATCTGGAGGCACCGATGAGGCGTCTGCAACCCCGGCATGGGGTATGGGTTCTGGTGGCGGCCCTGGCGCTGACCTTCGTGTTGTTGGGGTCGGGCATGGATTTTGATTATGTAATCCCCAAGCGGATCGCCCGGCTTATGGCCATGGTGATTGGCGGTGTGTGCATCGCCTGGTCGTCGATCACGTTCCAGACCCTCACCGGCAACCGGATACTGACCCCGGCAATCATGGGCTACGAGGCCATTTACCTGCTGTTGCAAGCCTTGCTGGTGTTGTTGCTGGGCACCGGCAGTGCGGTGTTACTGGGCAGTAACGGCAACTTTCTGGTGTCTGTGCTGCTGTTGCTTGGCTACTCGTGGCTTATCCATCGTTACCTGCTGCGCAACGGCAAGAGCAACGTGTATTTCCTGCTGTTGGTCGGGCTGGTGCTGACGATGGTGATAGGCACGTTCACCCAGTTTGTCCAGCTCAAGGTCAGCCCCGGCGAGTTTTCGGTTTTGCAGGGTTTCAGCCTGGCTTCGTTCAACCGCGTCCAGCCGCAGCAGTTGCTGATTGCGGGGCTGCTGGTGGGCGCCGTGTGCCTGGTGGGCAGCAGAACCTTGGCAACCCTCGATGTGCTGGCGCTGGGGCGCGACCAGGCCATGTCCCTGGGGGTCGATTACCGGCGCAGCGTGCGCCTGCACCTGGCGCTGATTGCGGCACTGGTGGCGGTCTCAACCAGCCTGCTGGGCCCACGGCGTTTATGGGGATCTTCGTGGCGAACATCACCTATGCGCTGGCCCGCACCTTCAGGCACCGGGTCACGCTGGCGCTGGGCAGCGTGATTGCCATCGGCATTTTCATCGTTGCGCAACTGCTGGTCGAGCATGTCTTCAACTACAAAACCACCGTCGGCATTCTCGTCAACCTGGTCTGCGGCGGGTATTTCCTGGTGTTGATGGTGCGTACCCGAGGAGCTCCATGATCACTGTTCACGGCATCCATAAAACCTATGGCAGCAAGACCGTACTACGCGGTGTCGACGCGAGTTTCCCGCCCCGGCAACTGACGGCGCTGATCGGCCCCAACGGCGCGGGCAAAACCACGCTGTTGATGATGATAGCGCGGCTGATGGAGCCCACGGCCGGTGAAGTACGCATCGAGGGGCGTGGGGTCGCGGGTATCGCGATTGGCGATTACGCCAGGCGCGTGGCCACTTTGCGCCAGTCACCGGACTTCAACCTGCGCCTTCGGGTGGAGGAACTGGTTGCCTTCGGGCGCTTCCCATACAGCCGTGGTGTGTTGACCGGCGAAGATCAACGGATCATCGACGAGGCCATCGCCTTTCTGTCGCTGCAAGCGCTGCGCCATGCCTACCTCGACGAACTCAGCGGCGGGCAGCGGCAGATGGCCTTTCTGGCCATGACCATCGCCCAGCAAACCGATTGCCTGCTGCTCGATGAGCCGCTGAACAACCTCGATATCAAGCACGCCGTACAGATTATGCGGGCGCTGCGCCGCTTGTGCGACGAACAGGGGCGCACGGTGATTCTGGTGGTGCATGACATCAACTTTGCCGCCAGCTACTGCGATCACTTCGTTGCGATGAAGGCGGGCGCGGTGCATTGCGCCGGCAGCGTTGACGAGGTGATCACCGAAGCGCGGCTGGGCGAACTCTACGGGCTGGACTTCGAGATCACCCACAGCCCGCGCGGTCGCTTGTGCAACTACTTCAACCCCCTGGAAAGAGACGCGAAATGATGATCCACAACAAAGATCGGTTATGGCCGTTGGCCCTGCTGCTCGGCGCGGCCGTGGCAGTGCAGGGCTGCAATGACAAACCGGCAGAGCCCCCACGGGCCGCCACCGCTGTGCAAACCGTGCAGACGCCTTTTGCGCCGCTTACGGTGCAACACCAGTTGGGCACCACGGTCATTGAACGTGTACCGCAGCGGGTGGTTGCACTGGACATGAATGAAGTCGACTTCCTCGATCAACTGGGTGTCCCGGTGGCGGGCATGCCCAAGGATTTCATCCCGCACTTTCTCGCCCGCTATCGGAATGCACAGGGTGTCGAGGATCTGGGGTCGATTGTGCAGCCCAACCTGGAACGGGTACATGCCGCCAGGCCGGACCTGATCCTGATCACCTCACTGCAGGCCAACCACTATCAAGCCTTGAGCGAGATGGCCGCGACCGTTCATTTCGATGTCGATTATCGTGACAGCGAGACCCGCCATATCGAGGTGATCAGGCAGCACCTGCTGACCCTGGGGCAGATGTTCGCCAAACAGGGGCTCGCGGAGGAAAAAGCCCGGGCACTGGACGCGAAAGTCGAGGAGGCGAGAGGCATCACCCGCGGGCGCCCTGAAAAAGCGCTGGTGGTGCTGCATAACAACGGCGCGTTCAGCTCCTTCGGCGTGCAGTCGCGCTACGGCTTTATTTTCACCGGCCTGGGTGTCAAACCCGCCAGCCCTACGGCAGAGGCGGGGCTGCATGGGCAACCGGTATCCAGCGAATTTATCCAGCAGGCCAACCCCGACATCATCTACATCGTGGACCGTACGGCGGTAATGGAACACCGCCCGGCAATGGCTATCGAGAGCCTGGGCAACCCGTTGCTGCGCCAGACCAACGCCTGGAAAAACGGCCGGGTGATCGTTGTCGATCCCCAGGCCTGGTACGTCACAGGTGCCAGTCCGACCGCCCTGAAACTGGTAATCGACGATGTGATCAAGGGCTATCAGGGCTAACGCCTGAAGGCGGCTGCCAGGCATTTTTCTGGCCATATAACGATTCTCATTAAAACCATTCCTTAGATTCAGATTAACAAAACCCATTCCCTGCCAGTCCAACGGAGTCTTCACGTGAGTCACTGTCATTTTCCTACCCGCATTGCGCCCCCGCGCGCAGTTTTTGCCCTGAACCGTACCGCCACGGCGGTACATGCCGTGTTGCTGACGCTGGCCATGACAAGCCTGGCAGCCCATGCCGAGACCATCCCCGACGAGAAAGAACCCGGCGCATCAACGCTGCCTGCCACGATGGTTGAGGGCCATATGGCCACCCCGGCCGACTTGCCGCCCGGTTACGCAGGCGGGCAGGTGGCCTATGGCAGCCGGGTTGGGCTGCTGGGCAACAAGGACTTTATGGAAACCCCGTTCAGTACCATCAGCTATACGGAGCAGTACATTGCCGACCGTCAGGCACAGAACATCACCCAGGTGATTGCCGCGACCGATCCCTCGGTGTTCAGCAACGGCCTGACCGGGACCTTCAGTGAGAACTACTCTATCCGTGGCTTCGCCAGCAATATCAGCGACGTGATGATGGGCGGGCTGTTTGGGGTGGCCCCGTATTACCGGATTTCACCGGAAATGTATGAGCGTATCGAAGTGCTCAAGGGCCCGTCGGCCTTGCTCAATGGCATGCCGCCGGGAGGCTCGGTCGGAGGGGCGGTCAACCTGGTACCCAAACGGGCCGGCGACGAACCGCTGACACGGCTGACGGGCACCTATATGTCCGATGCGCAGTTCGGTGGCCATCTCGATGTGGGCCGGCGCTTCGGTGAAGACCAGCAATTCGGCGTACGCTTCAACGGTGTGTACCGTGACGGTGACGGCGCAATCAACCACCAGCGGCAGAAAGCCGAGCTCACGTCCCTGGGCCTGGACTGGCGCGGTGAACGCGTGCGGCTGTCTGCCGACCTGTATCAAAGTGAAGACCGTGTACGCGGGCAGAACCGCGGTATCAACCTGGCTTCCGGCGTGGCCGTGCCCAAACCGCCCAAGGCCGACACCCTGCTCAACCCTGACTGGGCCTATGTGCAAACCACGGACCGGGGGGCCATCGTGCGCGGTGAGTTCGACCTGAGCGACAACCTGATGGCTTATGCGGCGTATGGCGTGAGCACAACCCATTACGAGTACAGCGGCACCATGATGGCGACGGTGTTCAACGACGCGGGTGACTTCAAGACCTCCATGGGCCAGCTGAAAATGGACCTGGAGAAAACCTCCGGCGAGGTCGGCCTCAAGGGCAACCTGCACACTGGCGCGATCAAGCATCAATGGACCCTCAATGCCACACACTACGGCGACACTCAAAAGGACTACGGGCGCCGCTCGGTGCCGGGCGCGGACTGGGTCACCAACATCTACCACCCACAGTGGGGGCCAGCTGCGGCCAAGAGCTTCCCGTACATTGCCCACACCAAGAGCCGCCTGACCAGCTATGGCCTGGCCGATACACTGTCGGTTCTCGAAGACCGGGTGCAACTGACCCTGGGTGTACGTCGCCAGCAAGTGCTGACCGACAGCTTCAGCACATCCACCGGCGCACGTACCAACCGCTATGACGAAGGCGCCACCACCCCGGCAGCGGCACTGCTGGTCAAGATCACCGACCAGGTGTCGGTGTATGCCAACTACATCGAAGGCCTGAGCGAGGGCGCGGCGGCACCGATGACGGCGAAAAACTTCGGTGACGTGTTCGCCCCCTACAAGTCCAAGCAGAAGGAAGTAGGCCTCAAGGTAGACCTCGGTGACTTCACCCACACCCTGAGCCTGTATGAAATTACCCGCCCCAGCAGCTACCTGGACCCGGATACCAATATCTTTTCCTTTGGCGGCGAGCAGCGTAACCGAGGGGTCGAGTGGGGCTTTTTCGGCTCGCCGCTGCACGACGTACGCCTGATGGGCGGTGTGGCCCATGTCGACCCGAAAATCACCAAGGCCCAGGGCGGCACCAACGAGGGCAAGACCGCCATTGGCCAGCCCCGGCTGCAGGGCAAGCTGGGTGTGGAATGGGACACCCCGGTCATCGAAGGCCTGACACTGACGGCCAACACCACCTCGGTGTCCAAGCAATACATCAGCGCCGATAATACCCAGTCGATACCGGGCTACACGGTCTACGACCTGGGCACACGCTACAGCACCCGGGTGGCCAGCCAACCGGTGACGTTGCGTGGGAGTGTGAACAACGTGACCAACAAGGCCTATTGGGGGACGCCGCTGTTGTCCAGCCTGGGCCTGGGTGCGCCGCGTACCTTTGAGTTGTCCGCGACCATTGACTTCTAAAGGCGGGCCGCCAGATATCGAATAAAAAAGCCCGACACGAAGTCGGGCTCTTGGCCATTGGACACTGGAAAGTCAACGGTGCTTATGTTTGTGCTTGTGCTTACCCTTGCCGCCGGAGCTGTGTCTGTCGCCGTCGTCGCCAAGGTTATTGCCCACTGCACCACCTACTGCGCCACCCAGCCCGGCACCAATGGTAGAGCCGGTGGAACCGCCCAGTTGACCGCCGATAAGCGAGCCGCCAGCGCCACCGACGCCGCCACCGATGGCGGCTTCGGTTTTACTGCCTCTGGGTGCACCCACTGCACTACCGGCAGCGGCGCCCACACCTGCACCGATTGCCGCTCCTGAAGAGCCGCCCAGCTGTTGACCGACAATATTGCCCAGTGCGCCGCCAACACCGCCTCCGACCGCGGCAGATCCATCCCCGGCAGCCATTGCTCCCTGCGAAATCACGATGCCCAGCACCAGGGCGGGTAATGTAATACGCATGTCATTCACCTGAATCGAAAGTGATCAAGAGATGTATGCAGGAGAGTAAGAATCCTGCCTGTGCAGAATTTGACGGCTTACCAGGCATAAAGTTCGATAACGGCATAGCGTCCTCTATTTGCAGGAAGCTAAATAGATTTTCCGCAGCAAAAGGCTCATTGAGTGAAGACTGAATCAGGCAGGGGCAGCCGCGGCGATGCTGTCGATGCAGGCCCCGACAGCTGAAGGGGCCTGCCAGAAGCGATTAGAATGCCAGACCGACCTTTACGCCGAACTCGTCACGCTTGAGTTTGGTGTTGTCGGCAATCGGCGAATCTTCGTCGATTTTGTACTCCGTACGGGTGTAGTACACGCCTGCATTGATCGGCATATCACCGTTCTGGTTCATCAGCAGCGAAACTTCAGCGTAGGGGTTGGTGCGGTCTTTCATGTCGACGTTGCCGCTGCCGAAGCCGTCGACTTTCAGCCGTGCGCGACCATCCATAGCGTGACGGGCGCCTACTTCTACACGCAGGGTCGAGGTGTCGAACTGGTGGTTGTAACCCAGTGCGGCCTTGGCAAACGGCGATTTGAAGGTCAACGTTGTATCCAGGTCGTTGATTTCAGGTTCGAAACGGGTCCAGCTGTAACCGCCACCGACGATAACGTCGACGAAGTTGCGGGCATCCAGCGCTGCGCGCCAGCCAAGGTCGAGGTCGGCCTGGGCTTCCTTGAGCTTGTTGTCGTTTTTCTTGCTGTATTTGGCTTCACCACCGATCTGGTAGATGAAACCGGATTCGGCGGTCATCTTGTTGCCAAAGTTGGCGAACACACCGGCCTGACCCATATCCTCCTTGTCGGATTTGCTACCCCCTTCGAATTTGAACTTGGTGTAGGAGCCCAGTAAACCGACGGTGAAGAGCGGGTCAGTGCTTGGGGCTGCCATCACTGCCAATGGTGCGCCGAACAGCGCCAGGGCACAGGTGTGACGCAGCAGTTTTGCGGTAAGCATTCGTGAATGTCTCCATGACGTAGATAAAAATGTTTACGGCTATTTAGATATAACGACTCTGATAAGTTCAGAGCGAATCGATAAGAAGCTAAAACCCGCTCCGAATCAAGTTTTGCTGCCCCATGCCCGCCGGGGTCTTTTTTGACCTTGAGCCGTTGTGGCTGCTTACCGCTATTGCAGGTTTGAGGGCTGTAAACCCCTGGCCATAGATCCCGGAGGAGCAAACACATGAAAGAAATAACGCGCCTGTCGCCAATCAGGCGCGTGCTGCTTTAGTGCGTTACCAGCGTGTCCAGCGACTTGTCGACATACCCCTTGGCCAGCTCCACCAGGTGCAGGGTCGACAACACCAGGTCGCGCGCAGGGCCGCTCAGACCATTCCCCGCCTCATTCGCGCAGGCACCCGCACAGCGCAACAAGTCTGACGCCTGGGCCAGGGCCGCTTCTGAATTGACACTGGACGGGATGGCAAACAGGGCCGTGCCCGAAGCGCGAACGGGCTTATGGCCTTGCAGGTAGAAATTGAGCGCACGGTCGGTGGCGGCACGGTCCAGCAACGGGTCGTTACCGTCAGCAGCATCGAGGGGTAAAACGGGTGGGTCGGGGGTGATCTTTTTCATGGCTTAACTCCAAACACGTTAAGGGAGCTGCCACTTTTCGCGACTAAACGAATGGGGTGGCAGCCGTGCGCAGGTTAGTCGTCCGGCGTGTTTGGGAACCGGTGTGCCCGAGGGCACCCTGCGCACGGCCACCATAAAACGCAGGCCGTAAAAAGCGCCTCACGGAGGTGGCGCCTTGCGCCAAACACAAAGACCGGGCGACTAAACCCGACCGCTGATTTTGCAGCGATGGGACAAGACTATTCCCCGATTTTAGGCGGCGCAAGCGAGCAAGATTTTCTAGGATGTTTCATTGGAATGAAAGCGAAACGTCGTACGAAACGGCTGATGTTAAAGGCCCAAAGCCTGCCACGATCCTGTCGCCGCTGCCGGCAACGAAGGCTGCGTTCCTCGGCAGCGGCGACAGTAGATTACGCAGCGCACTCTTGCTTCTAACAGGCTGGTCGACCGCCGCAACAGGCGAATCAGGCCACATCCACCAGCACAATCTCGCTGTCTTCAATCGCGGTGACCCGTAGCACGGTCTCATCGACAATGGCCACACCGTCCCGTGCGCTGGCCTGCAGGCCATTGACTTCAATCACCCCGGTGGCAGGCACCAGGTAGGCTCGCCGGCCGCTGTCCAGACGGTACTCGGCGGTTTCCCCGGCCTTCAGGTTCGCCGCTACCAGTCGCGCATCGGCACGAATGCGCAGGCTTTCAGGGTCGCCATCCTTGCCGCTGGCCAGGGTCACAAAACCCTCACGGCCGCCCTTGGGAAAAGGCTTGGCACCCCACGCCGGAGCATCACCCTGCTGGTTGGGTACGATCCAGATCTGGAAGATCCGGGTCGGTGTGGACTCCAGGTTGTATTCGCTATGCGCAATCCCGGTACCGGCGCTCATCACCTGTACATCACCGGCTTCGGTACGACCCTTGTTGCCCAGATTGTCTTCGTGGCTGATAGCACCTTCGCGGACATAAGTGATGATTTCCATGTCGCGGTGCGGGTGTTTCGGGAAGCCGGTGCCGGGGGCGATCACGTCGTCATTCCAGACCCGCAGGTTGCCCCAGTTCATCCGCTGCGGGTCGTAGTATTCGGCAAACGAAAAGTGATGATGGGCGTCCAGCCAGCCGTGGTTTGCTCCGCCCAGCGTATTGAAAGGTCTGAGTTCAAGCATGATGCTTCTCCTGAGAAGGGTGCCAAGGGTTGACCGGTTGGCGATGAGGTGATTCTCCATCAGCAACATATCGATAAAAAGCTGAAAAAATGCGTTAAACCAATCGGTTTACTAGATGCATTAGCAAGCCAGTCAATCGCTATTTACCTTTAATACAGGCTCTAAACGGCTGATGCCCAAGCAATTAGCTAGAAATCGGCGCGCAATGGGGTGACCATAGCCACTCCACCCGGACAGCCTCACACCCTGGAGTCAGCGTGCCGCAACACAATCCCGAACTGCCTGAAGACCTTGCCCCCATTACCCAATTGCCCTTGCTCAAGCGCCTTGCCGCGCGTGTGTTTGGCAGTGGCTTGAGCCGTTTGCGCGCGCAACATGCGCCGTCCTGGCTGCAGGGCCAGGCAGACGGGTTCCGCAGCGGGCACAGTGCCGGGGTGGATTACGGTTTCAAGGAGGGGCATGCCGAAGGGCTCGAAGAGGGTCGCCAGGTGCTGTTTATCAGCGATATGCGCCCGCAGGAGCTGCGTGCTCCCGGGATCGACGAGAATCTGTTCGATGACTGGCGCCTGCCGCTGGGCCCGGAACTGAAAAAGCTGATCAAGGCCGACGTGGCTGCCAACCTGCCCGAGCATGCCCAGCCCAGTGCCGCACAGTGGAAGATGATCTTCAGTGATACCCCGTCGACCTCGGTGGTTGCAGGCGCCGGAGCCGGCAAGTCGACCTCGCTGGTGTTGCGCATTCTGCTACTGACCCATTACCTGGGCTTTGAACTCGATTCGATGACCGTGGTGACCTTTACCCGGGAGTCGCGCAAGGACTTTATCAAGAAGCTCCAGGAAATCTTCGCCTTGTGGGGGCGCAATCTGTCGCTCAAGGAAGCCCGGGATGTGGTGCGTACCTTTCACTCGCGGATTTTGCCCATGGTGCGCAGCTTGCCCGGCTATAGCCAGTTACAGGCCTTCGAGACCCTGAATAGCCGCAGCCTGCTCAACGACGACGAGATCGACAGCAACCCGTTTGACCTGCGGATCAACGATGCCCAGCGTCAGCAACTGAATGCCTGTTATCACGGGCTATATAACCGCGATGAGCGCTTCCGTCAGACCCTGGCACCACTGCGACTGCATGCCTTGCAGCTCAAGGAGCTGGAGCGCGACCATCCTGATGTGCAAAAACGCATGGCGGTGACCGAACTGGCCGCCAGGCGCGACGAAGAACTCTGCGACACCCTGGAAGACCTCTGGTTTGCCGCCGGCGCCTGGCCGATCAAAGGCATTGAGCCCAACCGCGAAACCATCGAGATCAATGGCGCGCAGTTCCATTGCCACGGCTATATTGCCGAGCTGGATGCCTGGGTGGTACTGGGCTTCGATCCCCGTGAAAACCCGCAGATCTGCCGCCCCGGGGCCAAGCTCAGCGTGCGCGCCGAGTGGGCAGTCAAGCGCACCCTGTTTCAAGCTTTTTGCAGCAAACCATTGATATGGCTGGAAAACTACGAATCTGCAAAGCGTATTGTCAGTGCCCTCGCCGGGGATGCCAGCGCAGGCCCCGGCTTTGATTACAAGCTCAAAGGTGAGTTGGGCTCGGCGCCTTTGCTCGACAGTTTTGTCGCCGCCGCCAGTTTTATTGAAAACCTGGGGCTGGACGTGGCCGCAGCAGTGGGCGATATGCGCTTTGCCAAGGATGATCCGGACCGTTTCTTTTTTGAGGCCTTGAGCCTGTTCTGGCGGGCGCTGGAAGACCACCTGCTGGCACTGACCCCGCCGGTGATGACCTATAACCGCATGTTCTCCCTGTTTGGCGAGAACACCCCGCAGAACTTCAAGCTGCTCAGCCATGAGCAACTGCGGCCGTTGTCGCATTTGATGATTGATGAGTTTCAGGATGTCTCACCACAGATCGTGTCCTGGCTACGCGCCAGCTTGCGCGAGATCCGCAGCCGTGGCCCGGCCATGCATGTAGGCCGTGGAGCCCAGCGTTCTTCTTTGTTGTGCGTGGGCGATGACTGGCAATCGATCTACGGCTGGCGGGGCAGTTCGCCCAAGTACTTTATGGAGTTCGACAAGCAATTCCTGTCGCCTGCCACCACCCGGGTGATGCTCAGCGACAACTTCCGCAGCCATCAACACATCATCGATGCCGCCGAGCATATCGTGCGTGCCGCGCCGTCGATTGCCGGCAAGCGGGCCAAGGCCAGCGGTGAGCCCAAGGTGGCAGTCCCGGTCAATGTGCTGGATCGCGATGATCAGGCGCTGGTGGCGCAATTGATCGAGCATTACAACGCTGGCGACAGTATCTTGATGTTGTTTCGAAAAAGCAGCGATAAGTTATTGATAGAAAAAGATATACAGTCCGTAGTTAATGCCGATTCGAGATTGGCGCCCCAAGAGCGCAGGCTCAAGCAATTGACCTACCACAGCTCCAAGGGCCTGCAGGCAGATGCTGTTTTCCTGCTGGGGGATTGCCAGCATCTGACAACGTCACCTTACAAAAACCAGGTTTACCGCATGGCCGGCCTGGGTAAGGATGGTGACCCGGAACCCTATGACAATGCCCAGAAAGACGAAATTCTGCGTCTGGCCTATGTCGGCATCACCCGGGCAGTCAAGCATTGTTACTGGTATGTGGAAAGCCAGGATGCGCAAGGGCCGAATATTCCCAGGGCCTCGGATCGAGTGCCCCAGGGCAAGGCGTTTTTCGAGGACTTGCGGCTCGATAACAATAATTAAAGGAACACCTTGTGATGGATTCCTTGTTCGCCAAAAACCTCAGTGCCCGTGTATTCGCCTTGTCAGCCCTGGTCCTGTGGACGGGCGGCTGCAGTACCGGTCAGTCAGCGCTGCAAACCCGCTCCGAGTTGCCGCCTGCGCCCGAAATAGCTTCGGGTTTGCGTACCGATATGACCCCGGTACACGCCGCCCGGCATATGGCCGCAGCGGCCAACCCGCTGGCCACTGCGGCTGGCCAGCAAATGCTGCGCAAGGGCGGCTCGGCAATCGATGCAGCAATCGCCATGCAAGCCGTACTTGCACTGGTTGAACCCCAGTCCAGTGGCCTCGGCGGCGGTGCGTTTATTCTGTACTGGGACGGCAAGCGGGTGCAGGCCTATGATGGCCGCGAAACTGCCCCGGCAGGTGCCACCCCGGGCATGTTTATGGGGGCAGAGGGTCAACCGATCCCTTTCTCCGAGGCCCAGATAGGCGGGCGTTCAGTGGGCGTGCCCGGGGTGCTCAGGGCGCTGGAAATGGCCCATCAACAGCATGGCAAACTGCCCTGGAGTGATCTGTTCCAACCGGCAATCAAGCTGGCCAGCGAAGGGTTTCCTGTCTCCCAACGCTTGCATACGCAAATCGCCGCCGACAAGTCTATCGCCGGTTCCCCGGAAATGGCCCGGTATTTCCTCACCCCTCAAGGGCAGGCCTTGCCGGTTGGCACCTTGCTGAAAAACCCGGAACTTGCACGCACCTTGCAAACAATTGCCAGCCGTGGCGCCGATGGGTTTTACCAGGGGGCCGTCGCGCAGGCGATGGTCGACAACGTTCGATCCCACCCTCGTGCCGGGACCCTGTCCCTGGCGGATATCAGTGGTTACCAGGCCAGGGAGCGCACACCGGTGTGTGCGGACTACAAGCAGTGGCAAGTCTGCGGTATGCCACCACCGTCTTCGGGCGGTGTCGCCGTGTTGCAGACCCTGGGGATTCTTGAGGCCCTGCAAGATAAATCCCCGGCCCTCGATCTCGCCAGCATGCCCCCCGTACCGAGCAGCTCCGGTGCAGGTCTTGAGCCTTCGCCTTCAGCGGTACACCTGATCGCAGAAGCCGAGCGCCTGGCTTACGCTGACAGGGCACAGTACCTGGCGGACAGTGACTTCGTACCAGTCAATGTGAAAGGGCTGACGGATAAAGCCTATTTCAGGACGCGGGCCGCTCTGATCGGTGACAAGAGCATGGGCCGTGCCGAGGCCGGTGTTCCGGCAGGCATTAACCTTGCCCTGGCTCCTGATCGCTCGCCACTGCGCATTTCGACCTCCCACATATCCGCTGTCGATGACCAGGGCGGGGCGATCGCCATGACCACTTCGGTTGAGGCTGCGTTTGGTTCGCACGTAATGACCCAGGGTTTTATCCTGAACAATCAGCTCACCGACTTCTCGTTTATTCCCGAAGAAAACGGCAAGCCGGTGGCCAACCGCATCGAGCCGGGCAAGCGCCCGCGCTCTTCAATGGCCCCGACCCTGGTGTTCGAACGCAAAAGTGGCGAATTGGTCGCAACTATTGGTTCACCAGGTGGGTCGCAAATCATCGAGTACGTCAACAAGTCGGTGGTTGGCCTGCTGGACTGGAAGCTGAACCCCCAGGACGCAATCAGCCTGCCCAACTTTGGCAGCCGCAATGTGGACACTGAGCTTGAGGCTGGCCGGTTCAGCCCGGCGCTGGTGCAACAGTTACAAGACCGCGGGCACAAGGTGGCGCTGATCGAAATGACCAGTGGCACGCAGATTATTGTGCGTGACAACAACGGCTGGGTTGGTGGTGCCGATCCGCGACGTGAAGGTACAGCTTCAGGGGATTGATACGCAGTCAAAAGCCCCTTAGCCCAACCCTCTCCCGCACGGAGAGGGTACTGATCTGCCACAGAGCATCTACAGGCGCTGCAAAATCAGGCCTGTGCCTGCCATGCCAGCGGCGGCACAAAACTCTCGAGTTCGTCTTCTACGCATTGAATGAGGCGCCCCACTTGACCGGGGGTCATGACCGCCGAGCAGGGGATACCGGCGACGGTAATCACGGTTTCACCACTGGCACGGTCAAACAAGCGGGCGACCATGCTGCCTGGTGCGTCCATGGTTGCCTCGAAGCCCATCGGGTGGAAATGCCAGCGCATCAGTTGGCAGGCATTGGGGAAGGTGACTTTGTTGATGTTGTCCATGGGGTACATAGAGCAATTCCTTTAGCTCAAGATAAGGGGCGGTTGTTTCTGACCGCATAGGTTTTCAAGTATTTCGTGATCAAACCTAACACCCGGGAGAGTTGCTGCTAAGCCTTATTTTTCCCGCAACCCGGTTGTTTGCCCGTACTTTGATGTGAATCATGCACTTAGGTTATTTATCCGCAGCCAGTACCCATTGAAGCCCATGGGCAAACTCGGCACTCTGTGTTTTTTTACCTTCGAGCCCCCCATGCCAGCTCCAGACGACGGTCCCGAAAATACCCGCGCCACCGGCGAAACCGTGCTGCGTTACCACCTGTGCTGGAAGCATCGGGATCTGGACGGGGTAATGGCGTTGTATCACCCCGATGTGACCTACAACGACTTCTTCCAGAATCGGGTCATGGTGTTCAATGAACTGCGCGAGTATGTGCAGTCGTCCATGCCCAGAGAGCCGGATGAGGCCCTTGAGCACAGTGATCGCATCCGCCTGGATGGCAATACCGCCTTTATTCAGTACCGCATGACCTTGCGCGGCAGCCAGGGGTTGGTGTCATTTCGTGCCAGTGAAGCCATTACCGTGCGCGATGGTTTGATCTGGCGCGTCAACGAGTACGCCTCGCTGGTTCATGAGTCAGCCGTCAATCCGGCACGGCAGGGCTCAACACGCCCCGCGGTCAGCCGCCTGGGGCTTTCAGCGCGGCAGCTGGGCTTTATGGCCCGTGACCTGCAAACCTACTTCGAACGACAGCAACCCTGGCTCGACCCCGAGCTGGACTTGCAACAAGTGGCCAAAGCCTGTGGCTATACACGCAATCAGCTGTCGTATCTGTTCAATCAGGTGCTGGGGCAAAGCTTTTACCGCTATCTCAATCACGCACGATTACGCCATGTACTGGCTGCGATGGATGCCGCCGAGACGTCGGTCAAGGTTGATGAGTTGGCCTTTTCGGCAGGCTTCAACTCGATTTCGGCGTTTTATAGCTGTTTTCGCCAGCACACCGGGCAATCGCCCAAGGCTTATGCCAAACAAATTTCTTTGCGGGCACGCAGGCAAGACGCGCCCTGATGCCTGCGACTAGGATCGAGCCATTCCTGGATCGGTGTGGAGTCGGCAATGCCAGCATGGTGCTCAATCAGTTTATGGATGGACCAGCTTGGGGAGGAACTCGCACCCCGACCGTCCCTTGAGCACGATCTGGATGTCGATGTGGCTATCATCGGCGCCGGATATACCGGGCTGTGGACCGCGTACTACCTCAAGCGCCATGCGCCTGAACTGAGCATTGCCATTGTTGAAGCGCAAACGGCCGGTTTTGGTGCATCAGGGCGCAATGGCGGCTGGCTGATGGGCAACCTGCTGGGCGAAGACCGCTTGCTTGCAGGCCTGTCTGTGGAGCAGCGTCGGGAATCCTTCGACTTGTTGCACGGTATTCCTGATGAAGTGAAGAATGTTATCGATCGTGAGGGTATCGACTGCGATTACCGTAAAGGGGGCGCCTTGTATTGCGCGGCGCGCTACCCGGAGCAGGAGGCCAGCTTGCGCAGTTATCTGGCCAGCCTGTATGCCGAAGGCCTGAACGAATCCGACTACCGCTGGCTCACCCCGGCCGAGCTGGCGCAACAGATCCGCATCAACCGGCCTTATGGCGGGATTTTCACACCGCATATCGCCACCCTTCACCCGGCCAAACTGGTGCGTGGTTTGGCCCGCGCCGTTGAGCGCATGGGTGTACAGATCTACGAACAAAGTCCGGTATCCGAGTGGCAGGCAGGGTTCCTACGCACGGCCAGGGCGCAGGTGCGCAGCCGCTGGGTGGTGCCTGCCGTGGAAGGTTATGCCAACACCCTGGCGCCTTTGGGCCGCTATCAACTGCCGGTACAGAGTCTGATCGTGGCAACAGAGCCATTGCCTCAAGCCACGTGGGACGAGATTGGCCTGTGCAAGGGCCAGGCCTTCAGTGAGAGCAGCCGTCAGGTCACTTACGGCCAGCGCACGGCCGACAACCGCCTGGTATTTGGTGCCCGGGGCGGATATCAGTTTGGCGGGCGCCTGCGTGAGAACTTTGACCTCAGCAGCGATGAAATCGAACTGCGTCGCTATTTATTCAGCGAACTGTTCCCGCAACTGAAAAACGTTGAAATCAGCCATGCATGGGGTGGCAACCTGGGGATGTCGCGACGTTTTCAGCCGCACATGCTGTGTGATCGGCAGCAGGGCATTGCCCTGGCCGGCGGCTACGGTGGCGAGGGCGTGGGGGCCAGCCATCTGGGCGGGCGCACCCTGGCCGACCTGATCCTGCAGCGCGACACCCTCGAAGTCCGCCAGCCCTGGGTCTTGACCGAAGGCGGGTTGGGTGCGCTGAAGAGCTGGGAGCCAGAGCCGTGCCGCTGGCTGGGCTACAACGCAATCATTCGCAGCTTTGTGTACGAAGACAAAACCCTGGCCAACCCCAACAGCCCGCCTTGGCGTCGGCAATTTGCCCGCCGCCTGGCCGGGGTGATGGAAGGCTTTATGAAGTAATCCGACATTTGCGTTCAACAGGAAGCACGCCATGAGCATTACCCAGTTCAAAAACACCGCCCAGGTGACGTTGCAGGAGTCTTTCCCCGTGGCCGCGCCCCTCGGTACACCGGTGGCGGTGACCTCGGTGACCTGCGTGGAGCGTAACGACGGCGTCGAAACCGGTATCTGGGAATGCACCCCGGGCCGATGGCGCCGGCAGATCATGGAGCAGGAGTTCTGCCACTTCATTCAAGGCCGCTGCACCTTTACTCCGGACAACGGTGAAACCCTGACCATAGAAGCGGGCGATGCACTGATGTTGCCTGCCAACAGCACCGGTATCTGGGATATCCAGGAAACCGTGCGCAAGACCTATGTATTGATCCTTTGATCGCCGAAACCTGCCTATAAAAACAGCTGCCTAAAACATGCAAGGAATCGAATCATGATCCGTATAAGCCTGTTGCCCCTGATGCTGGCCACTACCTTGTGTCAGGCCGGTGAAACCGTAAAAGTCTATAACTGGTCGGATTACATTGCCCCCGACACGATGAAGAACTTTCAGCGCGATACCGGCATTGCTTTCAGCTATGACCTGTTTGACAGCAACGAAACGCTGGACGGCAAGTTGATGACGGGCTCATCCGGTTATGACGTGGTGTTTCCGTCCAACCACTTTATGGCGCGGCAGATCCAGGGCAAGGCGCTGAAGAAGCTCGACAAGAGCCAGTTGCCAAACTGGAAGAATCTCAACCCGGTGCTGCTCAAGGCACTGCAGGTCAACGATCCGGGCAACGAACATGGTTTTCCTTACCTGTGGGGCAGCACCGGCATTGGCTATAACATCGCCAAAGTAAAAGCCGTGCTGGGGGATGACGCGCCGGTGGATTCCTGGGATCTGATCTTCAAGCCCGAGAATATGGAGAAACTCAAATCCTGCGGCGTGGCGATTCTGGATAATGGCCCGGAGATCTTGCCAGCGGCACTCAACTACCTGGGGTTGCCTCATCACAGCAAAAACCCGGCTGACTACAAGAAAGCTGAAGAGATGCTGCTCAAGGTCCGACCTTATATCAGCTACTTTCACTCATCGAAGTACACCAGCGACCTGGCCAACGGCAATATTTGCGTGGCCGTAGGCTTCTCTGGCGATATCTTGCAGGCCGAAACCCGCGCTAAAGAGGCCGGAAATGGCGTCGAAATCGGTTATTCGATTCCCAGGGAAGGTGCCGCCATCTGGTTTGACATGGTTGCCATGCCCGCCGATGCACCTGACGAAAAAGCTGCTTACTGCTTTATGAACTACCTGCTGCGCCCGGATGTAATGGCCGGGATCACCAACTACGTGCACTACGCCAATGGCAACGAGCAGGCCGATGCCTTGGTCAGCCCTGAAATCAAGGCTGACACCAAGGTCTATCCAACCCCCGCCATGATGGACAAGCTGTTTGCCCTGGAGGCCATGCCGCTGAATATTGACCGGGTACGCACGCGTGTCTGGACCAATATCAAAAGCGGCAAGTAACTAGCGCAATGCTTGCGGGTTGACCAGATTGGCCGGGCGTTCACCGGCCAATGCCGCCAGCAGGTTTTCGACCGCGCAACGGGCCATGGCCTCGCGGGTTTCGAAGGTGGCCGAACCGATATGTGGCGTGGCCACCACGTTATCCAGCTTCAGCAAGGGCGAGGTCAGTTCCAGCGGTTCGCGCTCGAACACATCCAGCCCGGCAGCGCGGATCTGACCTTGTTGCAGGGCGTTGATCAGCGCCGCTTCGTCCACCACTTTGCCTCGGGAGATATTGATAAAAATGCTTTCGCGGCGCATCAGGGCAAATTGCTCGGCGCCGATCAAACCCTCGGTTTGTGCGGTCAGGGGCAAGGTCAGGCAGATAAAGTCGGCTTCTTGCAGCAGCTCGTCGAGGCTGCGGTACTGCGCATTGAAACGCGCCTCCACTGCGGGTTTGGGCGAGTTGCTGTGGTAAATCACCGGCATGCCGAAGCCAAAATGGCCGCGCTGGGCCAGGGCTTCGCCGATACGGCCCATGCCGATAATACCCAGGGTCTTGCCGTGAACGTCGGTGCCGAAATGCTCGGGGCCGACGTTTTTCTGCCATTCGCCGTTGCGCACCATGTTGGCCAGTTCAACCACCCGCCGGGCGCTGGCCAGGACCAGGGCAAAGCCGGTGTCTGCAGTGGTTTCGGTGAGCACGTCAGGGGTGTTGGTGAGCTGGATCTTGCGCTCGGTCATATAGTCGATGTCGTAGTTGTCGACACCCACCGACACACTGGCGACTGCTTCAAGGTTCGGTGCCAGGTCCAGCAGTTGCGCATCCAGCTTCAGGCTTGCGCCCAGAATGCCTTGCGCCCGGGGCAGGGCGGCACGCAGTTGGTCCATGCCTGCGGCGTCAAGCTTCTTGATCAGCGTGACATCGGCCTGGGCTTGCAGGCGCTGCATCAGTTCCGGGGACAGTTCTTTGTAGAGCACTACATTCTTTTTCAAGGGATTCACCGACATTGAATTCAAGAGTGGGCCAGACGTTGCGAGGTGCTGTGTTGCGGCGCAGCAGGGTCTTTGGCAGCGGGTTTGAGCATGAGGGTCAGCAGTACCGAAATCATCAGCGCGCCACTCATCAACAGAAACGATGCGCCCGTCGAGCCGGTGGAGCTGTTCAGGTAACCCACCAGGTACGAACCGGCAAACGAACCCAGTGCGCCCATGCTGTTGATCAGCGCCATGGCACCACCGGCCACGTTGGAGGGCAGGATTTCCGGAATGATGGCGAAAAACGGACCATAAGGGGCGTACATGCAGCCCCCGGCAATGACCAGGAGCGCGTAGGACCACCAAAAGTGTTCAGCGCCCAGCATGTAGGAAGCGTAGAACGCCACAGACGCGATCAGCAGCGGTGGCCAGACGAAGCGTTTGCGCTTTTGCATTTTGTCCGAGCCCCAGGACACCACCAGCATCGCAATCACGGCTGCCAGATAGGGCAGGGCCGAGAGCCAGCCAGCTTCGATCATGTCCATCTGCGCGCCTTGCTTGAGAATCGAAGGCAGCCACAGGACAAAGCCGTAGACGCCGATGCTCCAGCAGAAAAACTGCAAGGCCAGCAGGATAACGGCGGGCGTACGGAACGCTGCAGCGTAGTTTTTCACCGGCTTGAGGCCCACTTGCTCGGCATCCAGTGCGCTTTGCAGGTCTTGTTTCTCCTGATTGCTCAGCCATTTGGCTTCGCTTGGACGGTCATCGGCCAGGCGCCACCAGATAAAGGCCCAAAGCACTGCAGGCAGACCTTCGACGATAAACATCCAGCGCCAGCTGTAATGCTGCACCAGATAACCCGATACCACTGACATCCACAACATGGTCACCGGGTTGCCCAGGATCAGGAAGGTGTTGGCCCGCGAGCGTTCGGCACGGGTGAACCAGTGGCACAGGTACACCAGCATGGCCGGCATTACGGCGGCTTCAACCACTCCGAGGGTAAAACGTATAACAATCAGCCAGTAGGCGTTGGACACCACGCCGGTCAATGTGGCCAGGCTGCCCCAGAGGATCAGGCTGACAAAAATCAGCTTTTTCACACTGTTTCTCTGGGCGTAGATCGCCCCGGGTACCTGGAAGAAGAAATAGCCAAGAAAGAACAGCGCGCCCAGCAACGACGACAGCCCGGGGGTGATGTTCAGGTCTTCGGCCATTCCTGAGGCAGCTGCGAAACCGTAGTTGGCACGGTCAAGGTACGCCAGGCTGTAGGTGATAAACACGATCGGCATGATGTACCACCAACGACGGGCGGCGAGTTTTAGGGATTGCATAGAGGGTGCTCCTGAGCTTGTTTTTGTTTTTTCGCAGCAGGTGACAGGTCAAGCAGATAGCGGTGTTTCAAGAGGCGCGTGCAGCGCGTTGTAGTGGTTCAATTCGTCGCGGGTGGGCAGGCCTTCCATATCGCCGCGGCTCTGTACGGCGCGACTGCCAATCCAGTTGCCGCGCTGTACGGCCTCGGCAAAACCGAGATTTTCCAGCAAGGCACTGACTACCCCGACGGCAAAGCCATCACCGGCACCCACGGTGTCGATAACGTTGGCCACCGGCACAGCCGGGACAAACTGCTCAACCTGGGCGGTGCGATAAAACGCGCCTTTGGCCCCCAGCTTGATAATCACGGCTTCAGCACCCTGATCGAGATAGAAGGCGGCGATATCGGACGGGTCTTCAAAACCTGTCAGTAGCCGGCCCTCACTCAAGCCCGGCAGTACCCAGTCGGCGTGGGCAGCAAGCGCATTGATGTCGCGAATCATCTGTTGTTCGCTGGCCCACAACGATGGGCGCAGATTCGGATCGAACGACACGCTGTTACCTGCTGCGCGCATCGACTTCATCAGCTCAAAGGACAGTTCATTGCAGCTGGCCGACAGCGCAGGCGGTATGCCGGTGGCGTGCAGGTGGCGGGCGCCGAGCAACTGCGGGTTGAGCACGGAGCGGTCCATATGGCTGGCGGCCGAGCCCCGGCGGAAGTACTCCACCTGTGGGTCGCTGCCGTCGTCAACGCGGGATTTGAACTGAAAGCCCGTGGGATGTTGCGTATCAGTGGTCACGTACTGGCAGTTCAGCCCTTCGGCTTGCAGTGCATGGCGTACAAAGCGCCCTAGGGAGTCCGCGCCCACTCGGCTCAACCAGGCGACATTGAAGCCCAGTCGCGCAAGGCCAATGGCCACGTTGCTGTCCGCCCCGGCGATGCGTTTGTGGAACCGTTCGACCAGGGCCAGATCGCCAGTTTCTTCAGCCACCAGCATGGCCATGGTTTCGCCAAACGACAGCACATCGACCTTAGACATGGCTCAACTCCTGTTGTTTTTGGCTCAAGCGCGCCAGTACGGCGACGTGTTCCTGGGTCAAGCCGTCCAGATCCGAGCCCTGCAGCGGATATTCGATGGCCCGGGTCAGACCGTGGGGCATATGGGTCATCAGGTGCTGCCAGTGCTGCAGGTCGGTGTCGGTTGGCGGTGTGGCGACCAGTTTGCCGTCCGGGCGACGGCTCACGCCTTTGCAGTGCAGATAGGTGACGTAGCGGCCCAGCAGGCGGGCTGCGGTACTGGCCGACTGATCCTGCCAGTGCCAGTTGCCGATATCGAAGGTCATGCTGATTGGCGCTTGCTGTTGTTCAACCTGATCGAAAAAACGCTGCATGGGCTCAATGCGCCCGCCGTAGGACGTCTGGTCGTTTTCTACCAGCAGGCGTACAGGTTGCTGGTTGAGCAGGGCAGCGAGGTTTTGCAGGTCACAGTGTTCGGTGAAATAGCCCAGTGACACTTTCAGCCATTGGGCGCCGAAAGCGTGGGCGCGCTGCAAGGTGGCCAGCAGTTGGGTATTGGGCCGCGACTGCCCGGCTTCCCACAGTTCCAGTGGCGATGAGAACACGCATTCAAGCCCGTTATCCTGCACGGCTTGGCTGAATGTGGTCGGATCTTCTGTGGTCAGCAGTTCTTCGCGCAGTTCGATGCGTGACACACCGGCGTTGGCCAACACTTCAATAAAGCTGGCCTGGCCGCGCTGGCGAACCAGATCGGCACCGTAGCTCGACAAACTGATGGAAACGGGAAATGTAGTCATTGTCATTATTCTCTGAAACCGGTTTCATTTTGTTGTGCATCAAACGGCCGGTAACCGGGTCAAGGTTGTCAGCCGGTAAAGTGTCAGGCAGTCATGGGTGATCGGGTTGAGCCGCGAACAATCAATTGAGGGGCAAAATCCAGTGCCAGGGGTGCAGATTTGTCACCGCCCAGGCGTTTAAGCAGGCAGTCAAAAGCGCTGGCACCGATCTGTTGCGTAGGCTGGGCCAGGGCAGTGATGCCGTTACCCACCAGCGGGAACCATTCCAGGTCATCCAGGGCAATCAGGCCCACGTCTTCAAACAAGCGGCAATTCAAGTCGCGCAGCACCTGGGTACAAGCCAGCGCAGCCAGGCCGTTGGCACAAAATATGGCCTTGGGGGCGTGGCCGGGTGCCTGCATGAAGGACTGGATGGCAGCACGAAGGCCTGTACCGGTTTTTACTACGGCGCCGTGCAGGGCAGGGCGCGCGGCCAACTGGCGGGTAAAACTGTCGATGCGCTCGATTCGCGAACTGGTGCCATCGACCGGCTCACTGACCATCAGCACATCGCGATAGCCCTGCTGCTCAAGATGCTCCACAGCCATGCGCACCGCGTCAGCGTTATCGAGGCCGACCAGATCGGTATGCAGTTGCTCGACTTTGCGGTCGATCAGCACGATGGGCATTTCCTGATGCAGTTCTTGCAGTGCGTCAGGGTCATGGCCAAGGGTGTTAAGGATCAATCCTTCGATATTGTAGGAGCGTAGCGCTGCCAGATGCTGGCGCTCTTGCTCGTCATTACGGTCGGTATTGCACACCACCAGGTTGTAGCCGTGCAGACGGCAGGCGGTTTCGACGCCGTGCATGACGGCAATGGAGTAGGGGTTGCGGATATCGGCCACCAGCATGCCGATCAGCCGTGTGCGTCCGCGTTTCAGGCCACGGGCCATTTGATTTGGGCGATAGCCCAGGTCATTGATGGCGCGCTCGATCCGTTCGGCGATGGCTACGGAGAGCAAGGCGCGGTCTTCGCCGATAAAGCGTGACACGCTGGCCTTGGAGACGCCGGCGCGCTGGGCAACATCGAGCATGGTTACGCGGGAGCGTTGAGCTGCGGAAAAACTGTTCACGGCCTGAAACCTTTTATTGGTGTTATCGCAGGCGATTTCGCGGGTGGGCGCTGAAACCGGTTTCATGGAAACCCAAATACCCTGATGACGTCAAGTGACAATGGTTTTAGGGATACCCGGACCTGTAGCCGCTGAGGCGCGAAGCGAGGCTGCGATCGGCTGCGCAGCAGTCGTAGAACCAGGCCGCTCGACCTCTCAGACATACCGAAATTGCCGGTTTTACGAGCGCTTCGCGCCTCAGCGACTACAACGATCAGGCAACTTGCTAGTTGCGACGCAAACTTGTCAGTTAGCGACGTTGCACATATAAAAATCGAGAAGTTGCCGTGGTGAGAAAGTTATATGACGAGTGTTATATCAATCTGCTTTCAGCCCAGGTTAGAGACGAACGGGAAGCCGTTTAATTTAACTTTTTATAATTAGACCAGGCAGTCAGTTAGTGGCCGATAGCGGATAAAAAAATACTGCCGGTCAAGTATTCAATGTTTCCGGGAACTTGCGCCGTTTGCGCAAATAAGCCGTAAAAAAGTACTGGACTAAATATTTCAGGTTGTGTCAGTTTTGCTCCGCCATAAACGGCGAGTGATAGGACGATCTCGCCAAGGGGTCGTCGTGGTCTGTCAATAAACTTTCTACTGCTAAACAAGGAAATGTTTACATGTCGAAACTTAAAGAGAAAGCGGCACTGTCCGTTGGCCAGGTACAAGCGGCAAGCGCCAGCAGTTCTGCGTTCACTCAGATTGATAACTTCAGCCATTTCTATGATCGTGGTGATCATCTGGTCAATGGCAAACCTTCGCTCACTACCGACCAGGCCGCCGATCAGCTCACGCGTTCCGGCGCCAGTTGGCACGACCTCAACGGCGACGGTGTGATCAACCTTACCTACACGTTCCTCACGGCACCGCCGGTGGGTTACGCGACCCGTGGCCTGGGCACTTTCAGCCAGTTTTCCTCGCTGCAGAAAGAGCAGGCCAAGCTGTCGCTGGAATCCTGGGCCGATGTGGCCAAGGTGACCTTCACTGAAGGCGCTGCAGTCCGTGGCGGTGATGGCCACATGACCTTTGCCAATTTCAGTGCAAGTAACGGCGGTGCGGCGTTTGCCTATCTACCCAGCAGTTCGCGCAAGGGTGAGTCGTGGTACTTGATCAACAAGGACTATGAGGTCAACAAGACCCCGGGTGAAGGCAACTATGGTCGCCAGACCCTGACCCATGAAATCGGCCATACACTGGGCCTGTCGCACCCGGGTGACTACAACGCCGGCAATGGCAACCCGACCTACCGGGATGCGGTGTATGGCGAAGACACCCGTGCCTACAGCGTTATGAGCTACTGGAGTGAAAGCAACACCGGCCAGCATTTCACCAACAGCGGCGAAGGTGCTTACGCCTCTGCGCCATTGCTGGATGATATTGCGGCGGTGCAGAAACTCTATGGCGCCAACCTCGAAACCCGCGCTGGCGATACGGTCTATGGCTTCAACTCCACCGCCGATCGTGATTTCTACAGCGCGACGTCTGCCAGTTCCAAGCTGATTTTCTCGGTGTGGGACGGTGGCGGCAACGACACCCTGGACTTCTCCGGCTTTAGCCAGAACCAGAAGATCAACCTGACTGCAGGCTCGTTCTCCGATGTTGGCGGCATGACCGGTAACGTGTCGATTGCCCAGGGCGTCACCGTGGAAAACGCCATTGGCGGTTCGGGCAACGATCTGCTGATCGGCAACAGCGCTGACAATGTGCTCAAGGGCGGCGCCGGCAACGACATTATCTATGGCGGCGGCGGTGCTGATACCTTGTGGGGCGGTACGGGTTCAGATGTGTTTGTGTTTGGCGCGGTGTCTGACTCTGCGCCGGGTGCAGCCGATATCATCATGGACTTCCAGTCCGGTATCGACAAAATTGATGTATCGGCCATCACCAAGCTGGCCGGGCTTAACTTTGTCGAGGCCTTTACCGGCCGTGCCGGTGAAGCGATTGTCAGCTATGACACGGCCAGCAACCTGGGCCACTTTGCGGTCGATTTCAGCGGTCATGCCGTTGCCGACTTCCTGGTGAACACTGTGGGCCAAGTGGCAACTTACGACATCGTTGTCTAAGCCTGCCGGTACACGGGCAGCGCGCAAGCGCTGCCTTCTGCCAGGAAGCCTGAAATCATGAGTCATTTGGCATACCGTTTATGCAGGGCAGTGGGGTGTATCGCCGCACTGCTGACTTTTACCACAGAGAGCGCCATGGCCAATTCATTGCTGTTGATGAGCCCCGCACAACTGGCGGGCAGTTGGACGTTTTACCTGCAGGGCGATGCAAAAGAAGCCTGCAAGGTGCAGTTGATTGCCGAACATAAAACCTTCAGTGCGCAAGTGAAGTGTTTGAAAACATGGTTGGGCGAAGTGCCAAAAAGTTGGTCGCCGACACCGGACGGTCTGTTTCTGATGGGCGAGGATGGAACAGCACTGGTGCATATGAACCGGATTGAGCCTGGTCGCTATGAAGCGAAGATCAAACCCGAAACAGTGTTGGTGATGGTGCGTGGCAATCATTAAGTTGTACTGAAATTGTAACTTCAATCGCGCGAGGCTGGGCGCCCCCTGTTAGGAGCGGCGCAAGTGCGCCTGTCAGTTTTATTTATGTGCGAAAGCCGTACTTATCGATCAAGGACGATTCATGAGGCGATTGAAAAACAGCACCGTTGCGCCGTTGATACATGCACTGGCTGACTATAAGAGCATTCTGGTCAGCGTGGGCTGCTTTACTGCCCTGATCAATATATTGATGCTGGTGCCATCGATTTACATGCTCCAGGTGTATGACCGGGTACTGTCGTCACAGAACACAACAACGCTGGCCATGCTGTCATTCATGGTAGTGGGTTTTTTCATCTTTATCGGGATGCTTGAAACGGTCCGCAGTTTTATTGTGATCCGCATCGGCAGCCAGCTGGAGCGCAGGTTCAACCAACAGGTGTACCGCGCCGCGTTCGAGCGCAACCTGTTCAGCGGCCAGGCCCACGCCGGGCAGGCATTGGGGGATTTGACCCTGATCCGCCAGTTTGTCACCGGTCCGGCGCTGTTCGCCTTCTTTGATGCTCCGTGGTTTCCCGTCTATTTGTGCGTGATCTTTCTGTTCAGTCCCTGGCTCGGTCTTATGGCGACGTCTGGGGCACTGCTGCTCATAGCCCTGGCGTGCATCAATGAGGTGATGACGCGCAAGCCCCTGAGCCAGGCCAGCCTGTACTCCCAACAATCCAGCCAATTGGCTACCAGCCACCTGCACAATGCCGAGACCATTCAGGCCATGGGCATGCTGGGTGTGTTGCGCCAACGCTGGTTTAACCTGCATTCGCGATTTCTGGCCGAGCAAAACAAGGCCAGTGACACCGGTGCAGTGATTGGTTCGGTGAGTAAAACCTTGCGCTTGTGCCTGCAGTCACTGGTGCTCGGCCTGGGTGCCTTGCTGGTGATCAACGGTGATATGAGCGCGGGCATGATGATTGCCGGTTCGATTTTGATGGGCCGTGTGCTGAGCCCCATCGATCAGTTGATCGCTGTCTGGAAGCAATGGAGCTCGGCAAAGTTGGCCTATCAACGCCTGGACAGTCTGTTGCGCGAGCATCCGCCCAGTGAAGACAACATGCAGCTGCCAGCCCCCATGGGTCAGGTGCGCTTTGAACAGGTCAGTGCGGCACCGCCGGGACAGCGCCTGCCCACCTTGCATCAGGTCAGCTTTAGCCTCAATGAAGGCGAGGTGCTCGGTGTGCTGGGCGCGTCGGGTTCGGGCAAGTCGACCCTGGCGCGGGTGCTGGTAGGCGTCTGGTCGACGCTGGCGGGCACGGTGCGCCTGGATGGCGCGGACATTCACCAGTGGAACCGCGATCAATTGGGCCCACATATCGGCTACCTGCCCCAGGATATCGAGCTGTTCAGCGGCAGCATTGCCGAGAATATCGCCCGCTTTCGTGAAGCAGATCCCCAGCAGGTGGTCGCTGCGGCGCAGCAGGCCGGGGTTCACGAGATGATTTTGCGTTTGGCGCAAGGTTACGACACGGTTCTGGGTGACGAGGGCAGCGGCCTGTCGGGCGGGCAAAAGCAGCGGGTCGCTCTGGCGCGTGCCTTGTATGGCAATCCGCGGCTGGTGGTGCTGGATGAACCCAACTCCAACCTCGATGCCGTCGGTGACGCAGCCCTGACCCGGGCCATTGCTCACCTCAAGGCGCAGGGCTGCACCGTGGTGCTGGTGACGCACCGTTCGGCGTCGCTGGCCCAGGCCGACAAACTGCTGGTACTCAATGAAGGTCGCTGCCAGGTGTTCGGGCCAAGTGCCGAGGTGCTCAAAGCCTTGTCCGGGGCCCAGCAGCAACACGCCGCGCCGCAGGCGGCAAGTATCAACCGTCAGAGTGCTGAAGCATGAGCAAGGACGCTGGATTGATGAATGACCACAATCAACCGCCCGTGCGCGAGCGCGGGGCGGGATTTTACGTGCGGGCAGGCTGGGTGCTGACCCTGGTCGGAGCGGGCAGCTTTTTTCTCTGGGCCAGCCTTGCACCGCTGGACGAAGGCATACCGGTACAGGGTACGGTGGTGGTCTCGGGCAAGCGCAAGGCAGTGCAGTCGTTGGGTGCCGGAGTGATGAGCCAGATTCTGGTGCGCGAGGGCCAGACAGTACGTCAGGGCGAGGTATTGTTTCGACTGGACCAGACCCAGGTTGAAGCTGACGTGCAATCCTTGCGCGCGCAGTACCGCATGGCCTGGGCCAGCCAGGCGCGCTGGCAAAGCGAGCGTGACAACCTGGCACGGGTGAGTTTTCCGCCGGAATTGAGTCTGGACCCTGACCCTCGGCTGGCCCTGGTACTGGAGGGGCAGCAGCAGTTGTTCAGTAGCCGGCGCGAAGCCTTTGCCCGTGAACAGGCCGGGCTCAAGGCCAGTGTCGAAGGCGCAACCCGGCAACTGGACGGTATGCGTCGTGCGCGCAGCGATCAAATAGCGCAGGCCGACTCCCTGCGCCAGCAGTTGAGCAACCTGCGCCCCCTGGCTGAAAAAGGGTATATCCCGCGCAATCGCCTGATGGAATACGAGCGGCAGCTGTCACAGGTGCAGCAGGATCTGGCGCAGAACGCCGGTGAAAGCGGGCGTATCGAGCAGGGTATTTTGGAGTCGCGGCTCAAACTGGCGCAGCACATCGATGAATATCAGAAGGAAGTGCGTAGCCAACTGGCCGATGCCCAGCTCAAAACCCTGACCCTGGAGCAGCAACTGACTTCGGCCGGGTTTGACCTGCAGCACAGTGAAATCTCTGCGCCAGCTGATGGCATCGCAGTCAACCTCAGCGTGCATACCGAAGGCGCGGTGGTGCGGGCGGGCGAAACCCTGCTGGAGATCGTGCCGCAGGGCACCCGCCTTGAGGTCGAGGGACGCCTGCCGGTGCATCTGGTGGACAGGGTGGGCAGCCAGTTGCCAGTGGATATTCTGTTTACGGCATTCAATCAAAGCAGCACACCGCGTGTGTCGGGGCAGGTCAACCTGGTTTCCGCCGACCAGTTGCTCGATGAAAAAACCGGCATGCCGTACTACGTGCTGCGCAGTTCGGTGAGTGATCAGGCGCTGGAGAAACTCAACGGGTTGGTGATTAAACCTGGCATGCCGGCCGAGATGTTTGTACGCACGGGCGAGCGTTCGCTGCTCAATTACCTGTTTAAACCGCTGCTGGATCGCGCAGGGTCTGCGTTGACTGAGCGCTAGGATGCTGCAATTTATGAAAACAGTTTCGATGTTGGGCCTGGGCCTCGCGCTGTGGGCAGGCCTCGCAGCCAGCGCACAGGCGCTGGGGCCGTTTCAGGTATATGAACAGGCCTTGCGCAATGATCCCGAGTTCCTCGCCGCCATCAAGGCGCGGGACGCGGGCCTGGAGAGTCGTAATATTGGTCGTGCCGGGCTGCTGCCCAAACTCTCGTACAACTACAACAAAGGCCGCAATAACTCCCAGGCCACCTATTTGAATGAGCGTGGCAATACCCACGACGACCGCAACTACAACAGTTATGGCTCGACCTTGACCTTGCAGCAGCCATTGATCGATTACGAGGCGTACGCCAATTACCGTAAAGGCGTGGCCCAGTCGCTGTTTGCCGATGAGACATTTCGCAGCAAAAGTCAGGAACTGCTGGTGCGGGTGCTGACCCATTACACCCAGGCGTTGTTTGCGCAAGACCAGATCGACAATGCCCGGGCCAAGAAAAAAGCCTATGAGCAGCAGTTTCGGCAAAACGAGCACATGTTTCGCCAGGGCGAGGGCACCCGCACCGACATTCTTGAAGCCGAGTCGCGTTACGAGCTGGCCACTGCCGAGGAAATCCAGGCCCATGACGAACAGGATGCGGCCTTGCGCGAGCTGGGCGCGTTGATTGGCGTGGCCACCCTGGATATCGATGAGCTGACGCCATTGACCCGCAGTTTCAGCTCATTGCCGCTGGAACCGGGGAGTTTCTCGAGCTGGCATGAAATGGCACTGGAGAGTAATCCGTTACTGGCGTCGCAGCGTGAGGCGCTGGAAGTGGCAAGGTACGAAGTTGAACGCAACCGGGCAGGGCATCTGCCCAAACTCAATGCCTATGCCAGCGTGCGAAAGATGGAATCCGACAGTGGCAACACCTACAACCAGCGCTACGACACCAACACCATCGGCATTGAGATCAGTGTGCCGCTGTATGCAGGGGGCGGGGTGTCGGCCTCGGTGCGTCAAGCCAGCAGCAATCTGGCCCAAGTGGAGTACGAGCTGGAAGGCAAAACCCGTGAAACCCTTATCGAACTGCGACGCCAGTTCAATGCCTGCCAGTCGGGCGTGAGCAAACTACGGGCTTATCAAAAAGCGCTGATTTCAGCCGAGGCGCTGGTCGTATCGACCCGTCAGAGCATTCTGGGCGGGGAGCGGGTCAACCTCGATGCGCTAAACGCCGAGCAGCAGCTGTACAGCACGCGGCGTGACCTTGCGCAAACCCGTTACGACTATCTGCTGGCCTGGACCAAGCTGCATTTTTACGCAGGCACCCTGGGCGCGCAGGACCTGGCACGGGTCGATGAAGCGTTTATCGCGCCGGGGCAAGCATATTGATTTGATCAACGAAGAGAGAAAAACCATGGCAGTGTTTGACTACAAGGATGTGGGTTCCAGCGTATCGGCAACACAGTTCAAGGATGCGATGGCAATCATGCTGTACAGCTATCACAACCTGGACAACGGCTTTGCCGTGGGTTACCAGCAACATGGCCTTGGCACCGGGCTGCCTGCCACACTGGTCAAGGCCTTGCTCGGCGGTACCGATGCCCAAGGGGTAGTGCCGGGGATTCCCTGGAACCCCGATTCGGAAAAGCTTGCCCGCGAGGCGGTCGAAAAAGCCGGGTGGACCCCTATCAGTGCAGAACAGTTGGGCTACACAGGCAAAGTCGATCAGCGCGGGACTTTTTTTGGTGAAAAAGCCGGCTACGGCACTGCCCAGGTGGAGATCCTCGGCAAGTACGCAGCCGATGGCCAACTGACTTCCATCGGTATCGGTTTTCGCGGCACCAGCGGACCGCGTGAGTCGCTGATTAGCGATTCCATCGGCGATGCCATCAGCGATTTGCTGGCAGCGATCGGGCCTGCCGATTACGCTAAAAACTACAGCGCCAACGCGTTTGACATGCTCCTGGGCAAAGTGGCGACCTTTGCCGGCGCGCAAGGGTTGAGCGGCAGCGACGTACTGGTCAGTGGCCACAGCCTTGGCGGCCTGGCCGTCAACAGCCTGGCAGACCTGAGTGGCGATCATTGGGCGGGGTTTTATCGCGACTCAAAGTACATAGCCTTTGCTTCACCCACCCAGAGCGAAAGCACCGACAACGTGCTCAATATCGGCTACGAGAACGACCCGGTGTTCCGTGCCCTCAATGGTTCGGATTTCAATCTGTCGTCGCTGGGCGTGCATGACGCGCATCAGCCATCCGCCACCAACAATATTGTCAGTTTCAATGATCACTACGCGTCCACGGCGTGGAATCTGATGCCCTTTTCGATTGCCAATATTTCGACCTGGATCACCCACTTGCCCAGTGGCTATGAAAGCGGCATGACGCGGATTTTCGACTCGGCGTTTTATGACCTGACCGAAAAGGACTCGACCATTGTGGTCGCCAACTTGTCCAGTCCGGCACGGGAAAACACCTGGGTCCAGGACCTCAATCGCAACGCCGAACCGCACAAGGGCAGCACCTTTATCATAGGCAGCGACGGTAATGACTTGATTCAAGGGGGGCGCGGCAATGACTTCCTGGAAGGTCGCGACGGCAATGACACCTTCCGTGACAGTGGCGGCTACAACATCATTCTGGGTGGCAAAGGCGTCAATACGCTGGACTTGCAACAATCGTTGAGCCGCGTGGATGTGGTCAATGACGGGCAGGGCGCCTTGTATGTGCGCGATAGCCACGGCGGGATCACTATTGCCCGTGATATCAGTTTCCTGATAACCGAAGAGCCCGCCTGGCTGGGCCTGACCCACCGCGAAGTCAGCCATCGAGTTGATGATCAGGGGCTGTGGGCCGGCAAAGACCGCAGTGATTACACTCACTCGGTCAAGGCAGGGGCTGCGGACAGTACCCTCACGGCCGTTGAGCAGGGTGACTGGCTGCTGGGGCAGGGCGGCAACGATCACTTGATCGGTTTGCACGGCAATACGGTGTTTGTTGGCGGCGCAGGCAATGACCTGCTGGAGTCGGCAGGCGGTAATAACACCTTTGTGTTCAGCGGCCATTTTGGCAACGACACACTGCTGGGCTACCAGCCCAGTGACAAGTTGGTATTCCTGGGGGTGGATGGTGGCTACAACGCGGACTACCGGGCCCATGCCAGCGCGACGGGGCATGACACCGTGCTCAGCTTTGGCAGCGACTCGGTGACCCTGGTGGGTGTAGGGCTGGCCTCCCTGGCGAGCACGGACATTGTCATCGCCTGACCGCGAGTTGCAAGGGGCAAGCTTCAAGCGTGCTGCTTGTCACTTGCCGCTTGCAGTTGCCTCTAAACCTTAAACTGACGTAACAGCCCATTGAGCTGCACGCTGAGCTCCTTGAGGTGGGCACTGGCAGCGCTTGATTGCTCTGCCGCCAGGGCGGTGCCTTGGGACAGTTCGGCGGCCTGGGTCACATTCAGGTTGATGTCTTCCACGACATGGGCCTGTTGCAGGGTGGCGCTGGCTATCGAGGCATTGAGGTCGTTGAGGTTGCTCAGGGCCTGGCCGATGCTGGTCAGGCTCTGCCCGGCCTGGGTGGCCTGTTCGATGGTCAGCTGGGAGGCGCGACTGCTGCTGCCGATCACGTTGACGGCGGCTTCCGAGTGTTTTTGCAGGCCTTCGATCATGGTCTGGATTTCGGCCGTGGATTTTTGCGTGCGCTGGGCCAGTAGTCGAACCTCGTCCGCCACCACCGCAAAACCCCGACCCTGCTCACCGGCGCGGGCTGCTTCGATCGCAGCGTTGAGGGCCAGCAGGTTGGTTTGCTCGGCAATCGAGCGGATCACTTCAAGCACGCTGCCAATTTCGCTGCTTTGCGTGGCCAGGGTGCGGATCACCTCGACGGCCTGATGGATGGTGGCAGACAGCTGGCCGATCTGTTCCAGGCTGGTATCGATATTCTGCTGTCCAAGCTCGGCTTGTGACTGCGCACCGCGCATTTCGCTGGCCGCGTGCTCGGCGTTTTTCGCCACATCTTGCACGGCATAGGTGACTTCGTTGATCGCCGTGGCCACCTGATCCATTTGCAGGGCTTGCTGTTGGCTGCGTTGTTGCGCGGCGCTGGCGTCACTGCCCAGTTCCGTGGAGGACTGGTCGAGTGCCGTGGCAGTGGCCTGCAAATGGCTGATCACATTGCGCAGCTTGGCGGTAAAGGCATTGAAATGATGGGCCAGTAAAGTGACCTCATCACGGCCGTGGGTATCCAGGCTTCGGGTCAGGTCGCTTTCACCACTGGCGATATTGGCCATGGCCTGCACGGCCTCTTGCAGCGGTCGCACGATGCTGCGAGCAATCAGGGTCACCAGCAGCGCCATGATCAACGCGATGCCAAGGCCAGCCCAACTGGCTTTCCAGGCTTGAGCGCGGAACTCGGCCTGCATGTCGTCGATATACACGCCCGAGCCTATTACCCAGCCCCACGGCTCGAACAGTTGTACATAAGAGGTTTTTTGCACAGGCGCTTCGGCGCCCGGTTTTGGCCAGCGGTAGTCCACCATGCCCGAACCTTTGCTTTTGGCCAGGCTGGCCATCTCGTTGAAAATCGCAAAGCCGTCCGGGTCCTTAATGGCCGACAGGTCTTTGCCATCGAGTTTGGGGTTGGTGGGGTGCATGACCATATAAGGGCGCAGGTCATTGATCCAGAAATAGTCATCGTGGTCATAGCGCAGCTGGCTGATCACGGTCAGCGCCTGCTGTTGCGCGGCTTCACGGCTCAAGCTGCCGGCAGCTTCCAGGCCCTGGTAATAGTTGAGTACCCCGCTGGCCGCTTGTACCACGTGCCGGGTTTTCTGGGCTTTACCTTCATACAAATCGTCATGTATCTGTTTTAGCATCAGCAATCCCAACGCCAGCAGCATGGCCATGGCCACAATCAAGATAAGCCATAAACGTCGGCTGATGGATAACCCGCGCAGGGTATTCATAAAGGCTCACTCCTGGTTTTTCTTCTTGTGGTGATTCACAGAACAACTTTTTTCAGACTTGCCTGTCAGACTTGCCTGTCAGACGAGACCGAGCTCATGTCATAGCAGCGAAAGTGGAACGTGTCTGATAGGATCTCGGCCGAAATTGGCAAAGCTTCATCTTTATTGATTTCTGACAGTTTTTTCACAGCGCGTCGGGGCGCATGTCGCACTTTTGTCCTGCTCCGGAGCCGTGGCTGCAACACCTTAATCAAGACTAATCAGCTCTGCATGAGGCAGGGCTTTATGGGGGAATAATGGATCTTTGGACTGCCGCTCAGGCGTTGATTTTGGGCGTCGTTGAAGGCTTGACGGAGTTTTTGCCGATCTCGAGTACGGGCCACCAGATTATTGTGGCCGACTTGCTCAACTTTGGCGGCGAGCGGGCGATGGCATTCAACATCATCATCCAGCTGGGTGCGATTTTGGCTGTGGTCTGGGAGTTTCGCCGCAAGATCATCGATGTTGTCGTTGGTTTGCCCACCAAGCCCGAGGCACGTCGTTTCACCACCAACCTGATTATCGCGGTGATGCCGGCGGTGGTGCTGGGGGTGATTTTTGCCGATGTGATCCACGAGTACCTGTTCAACCCGATTACCGTGGCCACGGCCCTGGTGATTGGCGGTGTGATCATGCTGTGGGCCGAGCGCCGCCAGCATGTGATTCGCGCCGAAACCGTGGACGACATGACCTGGAAAGACGCAGTTAAAATCGGCTTTGCCCAGTGTCTGGCGATGATTCCCGGCACTTCGCGCTCGGGTTCGACCATTATCGGCGGCCTGCTGTTTGGTCTGTCGCGCAAGGCGGCCACCGAGTTCTCATTCTTCCTGGCCATGCCGACCATGGTCGGTGCTGCGGTTTACTCCGGCTACAAGTACCGTCATCTGTTCCAGCCTGACGACCTGCCGGTCTTCGCGATCGGTTTTGTCACCTCGTTTATCTTCGCCATGATCGCAGTACGCGCCTTGCTGAAGTTTATTTCCAATCACAGCTATGCCGCTTTTGCCTGGTATCGTATTGGTTTTGGCCTGTTGATCCTGGCCACCTGGCAGTTCGGCTGGATTGACTGGACGGCAGCTGCAGCGTGAGGAATGGGCATAACGGCGCACCGGTGCGTGGCTTGAAGCTCAAGTTGCTGGTATTGCTAGTGCTGTGCGCCTTGCCGATGGGTGGCTCGGTGAGCGTGTTGCTCACCGGGGGCAGCCCGCTGCCGTTGCTGGCCTATGCAGTGGCCAGCCTGCTGGCGTTCGGCCTGTACCGCTACGACAAGCAACAGGCCGCGGCTGGCCAGTGGCGCACGCCGGAGAAAGTCTTGCACGGGGTTGAGCTGCTGGGCGGTTGGCCAGGGGCACTGGTGGCGCAACAAATGTTTCGCCACAAAACCCGCAAATTGTCTTATCAGCTGTTGTTCTGGTTGATTGTGGCTGTGCATCAGGTGGTATGGATCGACGTCCTGTTCCTGAACAGGTCGTTTCTCCAGTTGTTGCGGTTACAGCAGTAAACCGATCTGACGTTTTTTCGCCAGTTTTCCCACCACCAGTTGGTGGGAACGGCGCAACAGGTCCTGCAGTTCTTCAGCGCCCATCGGATAAGGTGCTTGCATATTGATCCAGTACGCTCGCGCCAGATAAGGCGACGGGCGTATACCCGGCCGATCGATGTAGCCCAGAAACAGTTCTTTCTCGACCTTGAACGAAAGCCCGTTGCTGTTGAGGTTGAACAGGGCAAACATCTTGCTGTCGTCGATAAAAAAAACCTCGACCCCACCCCATTTCACTGCTTCCTGAGCGCCCGGCAGGTTTCGGCAGAATTTGGCTACATCCTGTTTGGTCATTGCGGTCATAGCAGTTTGTCTCCACAGCTTTCGAATGACTCAACCAGGTGGTCGATCCAGGCCCGCACGGCCGGTATCACCCCGCGTCTGTGGGGATACACTGCGTGCAGCCAGCCACCCGGCAGGGTCCATTTGGGCAATAGTTGAACAAGCTGGCCGTCTTGCAGCTCCTGCTCGCAATACATCATGGGCAACACGGTGAAACCCAGGCCGGCCAAGGTGCAAGCTTTGCGCACGATAAAATCGTCAACCCCCAGGCGTGCTTCAAGCACCAGGTTGCAACCCTTGCCGTGCTCGTCGAGCATGCGCAAGTGAACCATGCGATCGGCCTCGAGCGCGCCCAGCAGCGGGATTTTTTTCAGGTCTTCAGGGCTATCAACCGGCCAATTACGGGCAAACTCGGGGGTGGCTACCATCACGGTGCGGGCCTGACGCAGGCGCCGCGTGACCAGCGACGGGTCTTCATCGCCTTCTTCGCGCACCCGCAAGGCCACATCGATGCCGTCGGTGACCAGATCGACGCGACGGTTGAGCAGGTTGACCTCCAGCTGCACCAGGGGATAGGCCTGCAGAAAGGAACTGATCACCCCGGGCATAAATTCATGGGCCAGCCCCACGGGGCACGACACACGCAAGGGGCCGCGTGGCTCACTGGACATGCTGGCAACGGCTTCGTCGGCCATTTCGGCTTCCAGCAACATGGCCTGGCAATGGCGCAGATAACGCTCGCCCACAGCGGTCAGCTTGAGCTGACGTGTGGTGCGCTGCAGCAAGCGGGCGCCCAGACGCTCTTCAAGTTCCGCCACGCGCCGTGACAGGCGTGACTTGGGGATGCCCAGCAATCGTCCGGCAGCAGCGAAGCCACCGGATTCGACCACCTTGGCGAAATAGTAAAGGTCGTTAAGGTCTTGCATGGCGTGCTCACTGTCCTGCAGGTGGGACGAACTATCGCATAATGGCCAACTTATCGTCGATTGCTTTCATTGGTAGTATCCCCTCCATCGAGATCGCCCAGAGGCGGTCATCATCTGGAGATCACCATGAAACTGTTGCATATCGATTCGAGCATTCTGGGCGACAACTCGGCATCCCGTCAGTTGAGCAGCGAAGTGGTCAAGGCATGGCAGGCTGCTGATCCACAAGTAGAGGTCAGCTACCGCGACCTGGCCGCTGAAGCCATTGAGCATTTCTCGGCCGCTACCCTGGTGGCTGCCGGTACTCCGGCCGAGCTGCGTGATGCGGCACAAAAACACGAAGCCCAGTTGAGTGCTGACACCCTGGCCCAGTTTCTCGCGGCTGACGCGGTGGTGATTGCAGCGCCGATGTACAATTTCACCATTCCAACCCAGCTCAAGGCCTGGATTGACCGCATCGCAGTTGCTGGCCAGACCTTTCGTTATACCGAAGCCGGCCCTGTAGGGCTGTGCGGCAACAAGAAAGTAGTAGTGGTATCGACCTCCGGTGGCCTGCATGCGGGTCAGGAAACCGGCGTAGCTCACGAAGATTACTTGAAAGTGATGCTGGGCTTCATGGGCATTACCGACGTCGAATTTGTCCGCGCCCACGGCCTGGCCTATGGCGACGAGGTACGCAGCAAAGCCATGAGCGATGCACATGCGCATATCAAGCAGGATCTGTTCAGCGCAGCGTAAGCAATCTCAGGCGCAGCACTGTCTAAACTCTGTATTCTGGTCTTTGTAAAAGGATCGGGGTACGGAGTTTTTTGCGTCTGGCCCGGGTTGTGCAGAGTGTGATGCTGTCGAGCAATGCACCGTTGAAGGTGAGCCTCCATGATGCGTCTGTGTGCGGTACTGGTGTTGTTGATCGCAGGTTGCCCTGTCATGGTGCAAGCTGAGCCCGGATACCACTGGAGCGTGGGTTTTCATCGCCTGAGCTTTCTCGATCCGCTGGACGATCAGCCCATGCGCGCCATTGCCTTTTATCCTTCCACGGATCCCGAAGGCGTCAGCAAGATGGGCAGCTACGAAGTGCAAGCCACCGAAGACGCGAAAATCGCCATGGGCCGTTATCCGCTGCTGATGCTGTCCCATGGAAACACCGGCACGCCACTGGCGTTGCATGACCTGGCCACTTCGCTGGCGCGCAAGGGCTTCGTGGTGGTAGCGGTGCTGCACCCCGGCGACAACTACAAGGATCACAGTCGCCTGGGCACCTTGAGCAACCTTTATGGACGGCCAATGCAGATATCGGCGGCCATCAGCGCAACCCTGGCCGACCCTGAGCTTTCACCCTATGTGCATGACGACCAGGTGGGGGTGATCGGCTATTCGGCCGGCGGCGAAACCGCGCTGATCCTGGCAGGCGCCCAGCCCGACCTGGATCGCCTGCGCCGCTACTGCCAGGAACGCCCTGAAGACCGTGATGCCTGCACCACAAAGGGGGAGCTGATCGCCGATCGCGATGACCTTGAGCCTGCTGCCGACCCTCGCGTACACGCACTGCTGCTGATGGCGCCATTAAGCCTGATGTTTGGTCGCCAGACCCTGGCTGATGTGCATGTGCCCGTACTGCTGTACAGCGGCGAAAACGACAGGCTGGTATTCCCCGACAAAAATGCTGACGCGCTGGCCCGCAAGCTGCCGGTGGAGCCTGAGTTCAAGGTGATACCGGGTGCCGGGCACTTTGTGTTTATGGCCCCATGCAATGATGAGCAAATGGCGGCCATGCCCGGTTTATGCACGGATGCACAAGGGGTCGATCGGGAGAATATCCATCGCGACCTGTTTGACGAGGCCGGGCGGTTTTTCGGCAAGACGCTGCAAGCCCACACCCGGGCCGGTTTGCGCACTGCCGAGCATTTTAACTAAATGCGCGGCCGTCGCGACAGGCTCAAGCTCAGTATCAACCCCATGCAGCACATCACCGCTGCACTGAAGAATATCCACGGGTACCCCATGTTCAGCGCAATAACCCCCATGATCGGCCCCGCGATGGCCAGTGCCAGGTCAAAAAACACGGCATAGGCACTTAACCCGGCGCCGCGGCTGGCAACAGGCACTTGCTTGACCGCTTCGACACCCAGGGCCGGGTACACCAGGGACAAGCCAAAGCCGGTCAACCCTGCCCCTGCCAGGGCAAATGCGGTGCTGGGTGCCAGCCACAGCATGACCAGCCCCAGCGTTTCGATGCTCATGCAGGCAATCGCCACGTTGTAGCCACCAAAGCGGCTGATGCTGTTGGTAAAGATCAGGCGGCCCAGGATAAAACACACACCAAATACTGACAGGCAATACGCAGCCCCGTCCCAGCCCTGGTCAATATAAAACAGGGTGATAAAGGTGGTCAGCGTGCCATAGCCAATAGAGGCCAGGGTCAGGCTGATGCCATAGGGAGCAATCAGGCCAAACACTGACCAAAAAGGCAGGCGCACGCCAGCGACCGCCGGGATTGCCGGTTTTTTGCGAATCAGCCCCAAGGCTGCCAGCGCCAGCAGCAACAGGGTTACACCCAGCATGGCAAAGCCCAGCCGGTCGACCATCACCACGCCCAGAGGCGCGCCAATGGCGATCGCGCCATAGGACGCAATGCCATTCCAGCCGATAGCCCTGGCGGTATGTTGAGATCCCACCTGGGCAATGCCCCAGGTGATGGTGCCGACACCGATCAGGCCCTGGGCAATGCCGAGAAATACCCGGCCGACAATCAAAACGCCCAGGCTCAGCAGTGGCCAGTCTTGCAGCGCTACGGCCAGGGACGTGAGCACGCCGCTGATGGCGATGCCGGTCAAGCCATACACGATGGCGGGCTTGGTGCCGATGCTGTCGACCAGTCGCCCGGCTGAGGGGCGGCTCAGCAGGGTGGCCAGATACTGCGACGCAATGGCCAGCCCTGCGACGATCGCACTGAAGCCCAGTTGGTCATGCACATAGCTCGGCAAAACGGCTATCGGCAAGCCAATACAGATAAAGGCAATAAAGGTGTAGAACACGATCGACAGGATCTGCAGGGTGATCGACAGGGAGCTTGCAGGGGAAGGGTGTTGCGCGGGCATTAGCGGGGAGTCCGGCTGGCGATCGGTAACCGACATGATGGCGCGGCCCCGGGATAAAAGAAAGCAGGCTAACGGTAATATTGGCCCACGCACACAGCCTGTGGGAGCGGGCTTGCTCGCGATAAAGGCGCTGCGCTGTATCAGGCCTCACGCGAGTGGCTAAAGGCCAGAAACGAAAAACCCCATCACCAGGACGGGGTTTTCGTTATAGCTGATCAGGCAGTGCCTGAATCAGAACGTAACGCCCTGGCTGCGCAGGTAGTCATCGTAGGTGCCGCTGAAGTCGATCACGCCGCTTGGGCTCAGCTCGATAATACGAGTGGCCAGGGAGGATACGAACTCACGGTCATGGCTGACGAACACCAGGGTGCCCGGATAGTTCTCGAGTGCCAGGTTCAGCGCCTCGATGGATTCCATGTCCAAGTGGTTGGTCGGTTCGTCCATGACCAGCACGTTGGCCTTTTGCAGGATCAACTTGCCGAACAGCATGCGACCTTGCTCACCACCGGAAATAACCTTGACCGACTTGAGGATGTCATCGTTGGAAAACAGCATGCGGCCCAAAGTACCGCGCACCATTTGTTCGCCCTGGGTCCATTGGCCCATCCAGTCGAACAGGGTCATGTCGTCTTCGAAATCGTGAGCGTGATCCTGGGCGTAGTAGCCCAGTTCGGCGGCTTCAGTCCACTTCACCGTACCGGCATCCGGGGTCAGTTCGTTGACCAGGGTGCGCAGCAGGGTGGTTTTGCCAATACCGTTCGGGCCAATGATCGCAACGCGCTCGCCGGCTTCAACGGTGAAGCTGAAGTCCTTGAACAGAGTCTTGCCATCAAAGCCTTTGGCCATTTGCTCGACAATCACAGCCTGACGGTGCAGCTTCTTGTTCTGCTCGAAGCGAATGAACGGGCTGACACGGCTCGAAGGCTTGACCTCGGCCAGGGTGATCTTGTCGATTGCCTTGGCGCGGGAGCTGGCCTGCTTGGATTTCGAGGCGTTGGCCGAGAAGCGGCTGACGAACGCTTGCAGTTCGTTGATCTGCGCTTTCTTCTTGGCGTTTTCCGACAGCAGTTGCTCGCGCGACTGGGTCGCGACGGTCATGTACTCGTCATAGTTGCCCGGGAACAGACGCAACTCGCCGTAGTCCAGGTCAGCCATGTGGGTGCACACGCTGTTCAGGAAGTGACGGTCGTGGGAGATGATGATCATCAGGCTGTTGCGCTGGGTCAGAATGTTTTCCAGCCAGCGGATGGTGTTGATATCCAGGTGGTTGGTGGGTTCGTCGAGCAGCAGTACTTCAGGATCGGAGAACAGCGCCTGAGCCAGCAATACGCGCAGTTTCCAGCCTGGCGACACTTCGCTCATCGGGCCGAAATGCTGCTCGATACCGATACCCAGGCCCAGCAACAGCTCGCCGGCACGGGATTCGGCGGTGTAACCGTCCATTTCAGCGAACTCGGTTTCGAGTTCGGCTACGGCCATGCCGTCTTCTTCAGTCATTTCCGGCAGCGAATAAATGCGATCGCGCTCGGCCTTGACCTTCCACAGCTCTTCGTGACCCATGATCACGGTATCGATCACGGTGAATTCTTCGTAGGCGAACTGGTCCTGGCGCAATTTACCCAGACGCACGTTCGGCTCCAGCATGACCTGGCCGCCGGACGGCTCAAGGTCATCACCGAGGATCTTCATGAAGGTGGACTTGCCGCAACCGTTGGCACCGATCAGGCCGTAGCGGTTACCGGCGCCAAATTTTACTGAAACGTTCTCGAATAGCGGCTTTGCGCCGAACTGCATCGTGATATTTGCTGTGGAGATCAATTACTTTACCTATCAATAGCTTAGAGTTCGCTGGTTTCAGCCGGTACCCATATGGGACCAATTTGGAGCTTTTCCAGCTCGCTCCAATCTGAGCTTGAGTCGAACCAATGCGCATACGTTGACAGCAACATTTGGACGCTATGGCCAAGCTGCTGGGAAATGAAGGCGGGATTCAAACCGGACATTGAGCGTATTGTCTCATAGGTATGGCTACAGTTGTATGGCACCGGGCATCTGATTCAGTGTGTTTGCTGGCTGACTGCACAAAACCCTGGTTTGGTATGACAGGTACCTCTCTTTGAAGCGCAAGCGGCCCAAGGATTTCGCCGTGCCCGTGAGAAGCCTGCTTTTAATGGAGGCTATGAGAAGCCGTCAGCGGCAAATACGAATTTGCATAGGGTTTTTTTGCAGGCCAATCTGCCGGTATTTCCGCGTATGGCCTACAGGGTTGCCCTGTAGAAAGCCGATGTGAATGAGCGGCGCATCTTGCGAAAGGCCCATTTTCAATCATGGTGGGCAGCGTCACTCATAGGGTGCTTTATGCACACCTTGGAACTGCAAGCCCCGGTAGTCGGGCGAAGTTCGTGCAGAGGTCAATCATTCAAAGAGACAATCAATGCCTTTGATTTGTAGGGATGAACAATTTAAAAGCCACGCCCTGAATTGCAGTGTTAGTAAGCAATGCTGCAAGTTTATAAAGTGGGCAGCATCAGCGGCTGATGCGGATTTTTTTACGGGTGAGTTCACACATAAAGGTCCCCGTATCGCCGCGCAGTACGTACAAGGTCGCTCGGTAGAAGGCCGAAGGCCGCGTGCAGTGCAGGTCGCGCATCTTGCGATAAGCCCATTTCCAGCCGCGCTTAGTTGCAGTACTCATCTTATTCATCCTTGAAAGATTTTATATTTTGAGTGTATCAGCACTTTTGGATAAATGGACTACTCCGTATGAGGGTGTTTTTCTGGCAAGGAATGTCGCCATGCTCAAGTTTTAGCTGCACTAAATTGTTTCGAATGTATTAAATTTAGATGGTCATCTAAACGAGTTTTGCACTTTTTTAGTGCGCAGCTGAAAGTGAGTGCAAGTTGGCGGTTGTTATTGGGGTGGTGGCACTAAGCCATCTCTTGTCCAGGTTCTCCGTCAAATAATCCATGAACGCTTTGACCTTGGCCGTCAGGGCAGAGCGATCCTGTACGCAGGCATAAATATCCAGTGGCTCGACGCAGGACTGGCTCGAGTCGTGACTGTGTTTGAGCAGTGCAATCAGCCGGCCTGAATCGACATGGGGGGCAGCCACGAACTCTGCCAGGCGGGCAATCCCGGCACCGTAAATGGCCATTTGGGTCAGTGCGTCGATATCGTCACTGATAGCCGTGAAGTTCAGCGCTACATAGTAATGCTCCCCCTCGCGGAAAAACCCCCAGCGCAACAAGCGCCCGTCAAGCGGGTAGCGAAAGGCCAGGCAGGCATGCCTCTGAAGATCTTCAGGGCTGCGCGGGATACCGGCCCGCTCCAGATAGGCAGGGGAGGCGCACACCACAAAAGGTACTGAAGCGATCTTTCGCGCAACAATGCCTTCTTCCAGCTGCGGCTTGATCCGCAGGCTCAGGTCAATGCCGTCCTGGATATGGTTTATTTTGCCGTCAGTGGTGCACAGTTCAAGGCGCAGGCGCGGGTGGCGTGCCGCAAAACCGGCAATCAAGGGAGCCAGTACATGGCGGCCGAACGCGGAGGTCGATGCAATGCACAAACGCCCTTGCAGTTCTGTCTCGCCAGCGCTGATGGCCATTTGTGCAGACTCAAGGTCTGCAGCGACGCGTCTGACTCTTGCGTAGTACAACGCACCGCTTTCTGTCAGCGCCATACTGCGCGTGGTGCGGTGCAGCAACCGAGCGCCAAGGTGCTCCTCCAGGCGGTTGATGGTCTGGCTGACGGCGGCGGCACTGAGCCCCAGATTTTTTGCCGCGCCCACGATGGACCCCGTTTCGACCACTTTAATAAAGCTGGCAATCGCCGCGAGCAGATTCATGAGGGGCTCTACAGGTTATTCGTAAGATTTTCTTTATAAAGTAAGTGCTCTAGAACGTCTAGTTGACCGTTTTTGATCTTGCTAAGGTGCGTCATCTCTTTATTACATGCTCAAAAAAGGCCTTTTATGACCTCCAAAACATCCAGCGCCGTACTTTCGTCGAAGCGCATGAAGCTCTCCGCGCGGGCTACGCCTTATGTCTTTGCTTTCTACATGTCGACGATCATGGCCTTTCTGATGTCGTTGGTAATCACCGCAGCCAACTCCGGCATTGAGGAAGATTACCTGAGCAATGCGCTGCATGCTTATCAGCTGGCAATGCCGGTTGCGTTCCTGTGCATCCTGGTGGTGCGGCCCATTGTAGTGAAGCTGGTGTCATTTACCGTGCACCCGCACCGTTAGTCCGAAAACCCTTTTTGTGACCTGTGGCAAGGGCGCAGCAGAAAAAGGCTGCTTAACTGCATCAGTGATTTTGGCGGCTGCCAGACAGGGGTACCTGAGTGGCAGCCACGGATGATTTTTGATCAGGTAAAGGAAGGCCATCATGAAAGCGCTCACCTACCAGGGGCCCGGCGAAAAAGCCTGGGCCGAGATCCCCGATCCGGTCATCGACAAGCCGACCGATGCCATTGTGCGCATCCTGCACACCACCATTTGCGGCACCGACCTGCACATTCTCAAAGGCGATGTTCCCGAAGTGACCCGCGGCACGGTTTTGGGGCATGAAGGTGTGGGGGTGGTTGAAGCGGTCGGCTCGGCCGTGCGCAATTTCAAGCCCGGCGATCATGTATTGATATCCTGCATCACCTCGTGTGGCAGCTGCGCCAATTGTCGACGTCAGATGTATTCCCACTGTGCGGATGGCGGCTGGATTCTGGGGCACTTGATTAACGGAACCCAGGCCGAAAAAGTACGCATTCCCCACGCAGATAACAGTCTGTACCCGGTTCCCGCCGGGGCGGATGAAGAAGCCCTGGTGATGCTCAGTGACATCTTGCCCACCGGTTTTGAAATTGGCGTGCTCGCGGGCAAGGTCAAGCCCGGCGACAGTGTAGTGATCGTGGGGGCAGGGCCGGTTGGTATGGCAGCGCTGTTGACCGCGCAATTTTACTCGCCGGCCCAATTGATCATGGTGGATGGTGATACAAACCGGCTTGAGGTCGCCAAGCGTTTTGGGGCCACGGATATCATCGATATCAATACGCAAAACGCGGTTGAACGTATTTTTGAGCTGACCCATGGCGTCGGGGTGGATGTTGCGATTGAAGCGGTGGGTATTCCTGCCTCGTTTGACACCTGCCAATCAGTGATAGCCCCGGGCGGCAGCATCGCCAACGTGGGCGTACATGGCAAAAGTGTCGAGTTGCACCTTGAAAAATTGTGGATCCAGAACGTCACCATTTCAACCGGGCTGGTCAATACCAATACCACCCCTCTGCTCCTGAAAACCGTGCAGTCCGGAAAAATCGATGCGGGCAAGCTGATTACGCACCGCTTTGCGCTCACAGACATCCTCCAGGCTTACGAGGTGTTCGGGAACGCAGCCAAGGAGAAGGCAATGAAGGTGATTCTGTCGCAACAATAGACAGATACACCATCCACTACTATGTTGTTTGCGGCAGAACTAATGTTACTTAATCGTTGATAATAGGGATATTGGCATATGAAAAAGCACATTTTGTTAGTTGGCGTTGTGGGTTTGGCGGCACTTTCCACACTTGCACAAGCTGAAACCAAACAACCCGTCGCAAAATGGACGTGCGCGGATTTCCTGGCCGTGGATGAGAGCTTCCAGCCGACCGCCGTTGGCCTGGGCGAAGCCATCAACAAACAGGGCAAAGTTGAAGATGCGGTGCTGGATGTAGACGGTATCGCCAAAATCACTCCTTTGGTGGTGACGGCCTGCAAGGAAACCCCTAAAGAATCCTTCGTCTCCAAGCTCAAGGCTGAGTGGGCAAAAGTCAAAAAAGACGTTTAACCCAAACCCGGCCTGTACTTCACGCGAGTACAGGCCTCTGCGGTGCAATCCTGGCCCGTATGCGGCCAATAACCTCCTCGCCGTTGTGAATTTCCTGCGCTGTAACCCCTCTACATAAAGACAGGCCTGCCTTACTGGTCAAAAGGGCGTAGTAGACTAGGCTTTTTTTATCTCTATCTGTCGGGGAACCCTATGTTAATCAAGTCATTAGCCGAGCTTGACCGTATTCGTGACGAGTGCCGTTCCATGGTCACCAAGCGTTCGGCCGTCTCGGCAGGTGCGGCTGCGATCCCCATCCCGGGGCTTGATATCGGTACGGATGTCGCGTTGCTGGTTGAAATGCTGCCGGCCATCAACAGCAAGTTCGGCCTTACCCCACATCAGATCGAACAGATGGACTCACGTTCCAAGCGTCTGATCGTGGTGGCTGTCAGTGGTATTGGCAGTGAAGTGATCGGCAAATTCATCAGCCGTACGCTGGTCATGTCCCTGGTCCGCAAGATGGGCACCAAAATTGCGACCAAATCCGTGGTTCGCTTTGTCCCTTTTGTGGGGCAGGCCGTGGCGGCAACCATCAGTTTTGGTGTGATGAAACTGGTGGGCAATGGCCATATCGAAGATTGTTATCAGGTTTGCCGCGAGGCATTGCTGGCGCAAGCCAGAGACTCGACGGTGATTGTGATCGGCCCTGAAACCGATAGCTGACACGTTTTGTACACCTTGCAATCGAACCTGTTACGCGCAGGGCCCTCAAAGGTTCAAGGTCGATCAAAAACGGAGGGCGTGATGAACACGTTCAGAACCAGTTTTGCATTCCTGCTGCTGGGGGGTGTACTCGCCACCCAGCTACAGGCGCAACCCCTTTCAGAACCTTTGCGGGCTCAGTATCAGCAGCTGGCGCAAAACATCCCGATCACCAACACCCCGCCGGTTAACAACCCCATCCGCCGTATCAACCCCAACAGCCGTCAGGGCACCGGTGCTTCCGTGCCGGGGGCAAGTGGCCAGGGTATTGCGCCTGCGGTGCAACCCCAGGGCATTGATAGCGGCAAAATAGGCAATGGTTACCCGCGTAACCCGCCAGTGCCACCGACAATCAAGCCGACCGCACCCTCATTGCAGCCGCGGGACAAACCTTAAACGAACAAGGAATAGTTGATGTTGAGAAAAACCCTGCTGGCCACAATGTGTGCCACTTCGCTGCTCGGTATGGCGTTCACGGCCCATGCCGATGGGCAGAATACGTTTGTTTCCGAGTCCGGGGCCGTTACCGTCACGCCGGTGGTCGAAGGGCTCGATCATCCCTGGGCACTGGCCTTTTTGCCCGACAGGCAAGGCATGCTGATTACCGAGCGGGCGGGCAATCTGCGAGTTGTGAGCCCTGACGGTAAATTGTCCGCACCGCTTTCAGGTGTGCCGCAAGTGTGGGCCAAGGGGCAGGGTGGCCTGCTCGATGTGGTGTTATCGCCCAGCTTCGGTGAAGACCGGTTGGTGTATCTGTCGTACGCCGAAGGTGGTGCAGACGGCAAGGCCGGTACCACGGTGGGCCGTGGGCGCTTGTCGGATGATTTGACCCGATTGAGCAATTTTGAAGTGATCTTTCGCCAGCAACCGAAGCTCTCTACCGGTAACCACTTCGGCTCACGGCTGGTGTTCGATCGCGATGGCTACTTGTTTATCGCCCTTGGGGAAAACAACCAGCGTCCGACCTCACAGGATCTGGACAAGCTGCAAGGCAAGATTGCGCGCATTTACCCTGATGGGCGTGTGCCCAAGGACAACCCTTTCACAGGGCAGCAGGGGGTAAGGCCGGAAATCTGGTCATACGGCCATCGCAATCAGCAAGGCGCGGCGCTGAATCCCTGGACCGGGACCCTGTGGACCCACGAACACGGGCCAAAGGGGGGCGATGAAATCAACCTGATCGAGCGCGGTAAAAACTACGGTTGGCCGCTGGCAACCCACGGGATTGACTACTCTTCCAAGCCGATTCCAGAAGCTCAGGGCAAAATCGTCGAAGGCACTGTGGTTCCGCACCACATATGGGAAAAATCCCCGGGTATTAGCGGCATGGCTTTTTATGATTCAGATCGCTTCAAACCCTGGCAGCACAGTCTGTTTATTGGCGCCCTGGCAGACAAGGACCTGATACGCCTGCAACTGAGCGGTGACAAGGTGGTGCATGAAGAGCGCATACTCGGCGATCTCAATGCCCGTATCCGCGATGTGCGCCAAGGCCCTGATGGCTATTTATATGTATTGACCGATGAGGATGACGGCGTGCTGTATCGCGTGGGGTTGCAATAACACTCATCAATGTGGGAGCGGGCTTGCCCGCGATGGCATCAACGCGGTCTGACCGTTCAGCCGCGTCGTCTGCATCGCAGGCAAGCCAGCTCTCACAATGAAAAATAAAAGCGCTTACTCGCTCACAGCCTGCTTGATCTGCTTGGAGGCCGACCAGATACGGTAGCGCACTTCAATATCCTTGGGCACATACACCACGATCGGCAGTTTGCTGTTGTAACGCAGCATAAAGCCTTCACCGACCACCGGCACGAATTCGGGATGCGCCTTGCCTTCAGGGCAGGCCATCATTGTGCTCATGGGCCCGCTGACCTTGTTCAGGCGATACATCGGGTAGCCCCAACCCTTGAGGGTTTTTTCTTCCAGCTTACCGCCAAGACGCTGCTGGTTGCAGTCAACCTGCAGGGTCTTGCCCGCGATGATCTGTACCTTGTAGTCGTCTTCGTTCTTTTGCTTTGGCAAATGAATGACCTGACGGCTAAAGCCTGCTTCGGCTTTTGGATAGGGAGCGACATCTTCCAGTTTGGCGGCGTTGGCCACGCTGCACAGCGTACTCAAAGACAGTAATACGGCTGCGCTGATCACCAGTGATTTCATGGTGCTTTCCTTATTTCAGAGCTAAAAATATACCTACAGTTGAATTAAACAACCTGCCCGGGATCAACTTCAGACAACTAACAGTCGATTAAAGTGCCCGTTCGGCCACCGGGTACGGATAGATTACTTCGCACCAGGGTCGAACAGCCAGTAAACTGCTTTTTTTCCTGCGAATCATTAATTTACCGAGGTTTTGCATGACACTCAGTCCTCTTGCGGGCAAGCCGGCCCCGGCTCAGTTGCTGGTCGATATTCCGCGACTGGTGACCGCTTATTACACCGGTCAACCCGATGCAGCCATTACGACCCAGCGTGTCGCCTTTGGTACTTCAGGGCACCGCGGCAGTTCATTTGAACTGAGCTTCAATGAGTGGCATGTACTTGCTATCAGCCAGGCCATTTGCCTGTATCGTCAAATGAAGGGAATCAACGGGCCGCTGTTTGTCGGTATCGACACCCATGCGCTGTCTACCCCTGCCGGCGCCAGTGCTCTGGAAGTATTTGCCGCCAATGGCGTCGAAACCATGATAGCCGCTGACGACGAATACACCCCGACGCCAGCGATTTCCCACGCAATCATTTGCTACAACCGTGGCCGCACCAGCGGGCTGGCTGATGGCGTGGTGATTACGCCTTCACACAACCCGCCAGAAAGCGGCGGTTTCAAGTACAACCCGCCCAATGGCGGCCCGGCTGATACCGATGTCACCAAGTGGATTGAAGCCAAGGCCAATGAACTGCTCGCGGCCCGGCTGGCCGGGGTCAAGCGCATCAGCTACGAGCAGGCCCTTAAAGCCAGCACTACCCATCGTCATGATTACTTGAATACCTATGTTGCCGATCTGAAAAACGTGATCGACATGGACACCCTGCGCGGCGCCAATCTGCGCCTGGGCGTAGATCCGCTGGGTGGCGCAGGTGTGCGCTACTGGTCGGCGATCGGCGAACACTACGGCCTTGATCTGGACGTGGTGAACACCTCGGTCGACCCGACGTTCCGCTTTATGTGCGTGGACTGGGATGGCCGGATCCGCATGGACCCGTCTTCCAGCTACGCCATGCAGGGCCTGATCGGCCTGAAAGAACGCTTTGACGTGGCGTTTGCCTGTGACCCGGATCACGACCGTCACGGCATTGTTACGCCATCGGGCGGTCTTTTGGCCCCGAACAACTACCTGGCTGTGTCCATCGACTACCTGTTCCGCAACCGGCCGCAATGGCGCGCCGATGCCGCCGTGGGCAAAACCGTGGTTAGCAGCGGCTTGATTGACCGGGTAGCCGCGCGTCTGGATCGTCGCCTGTATGAAGTGCCGGTAGGCTTCAAGTGGTTTGCCGATGGTCTGTTTGAAGGCTCGCTGGGGTTTGGCGGCGAAGAAAGTGCCGGCGCCTCGTTCTTGCGTCTGGACGGCAGCGTCTGGTCGACCGACAAGGACGGCCTGATTCCGTCGTTGCTGGCTGCTGAAATGACGGCGCGTACCGGTCGCGACCCTTCCCAGCTGTACCAGAAAATGACCGAAGAGCTGGGCCAGCCATTCTCCACCCGTGTCGATGCCAAGGCCACCCCGCAGCAAAAAGCGCTGTTGGGCAAGCTGTCGCCCGGGCAGGTCAAGTCGACCACGCTGGCAGGTGAGCCGATCACTCAAATCCTCAGCCATGCACCGGGCAACAATCAGGCCATCGGCGGGCTCAAGGTCATGACTGAAAACGGCTGGTTTGCTGCACGCCCTTCGGGCACTGAAGATATCTACAAGATCTACGCCGAGAGCTTTATCGGCGACGAGCACCTCAGCCGTCTGGTTGAGGAAGCGCAGGTACTGGTCGATACCGCCATCGCCTAAGCCAATAAAAAGCCCGACCCCGCAATGGGGTCGGGCTTTTTTGTGGCTCAGCGCAAAGCACTCAGCTGCGGGTGACCAGTTGCACCACTTGCTGCATGTTTTCGTTGCAGGCACGGGCTTGCTGGAGCATTGCTTCGAATGGCGCGCTCATGATTTCGTCATGGCTCAACCAGCTGTGCTTTTGCGTCATGGAGTACAGGTAACGGTACTCCTCCTTGCTGCGCTTGCTGCTCAGCTCCATATCAAACCACGGCGAGTTCACCTTGCAGGTCTTGATCTCCTTGCCAACCTCGGCCCCTGACAGGGTGATGTCGTAGGTGACTGTCTCCGGATCGGCCATGTACAAATCCGCCAGCTGACCGGTGCGGCGATAGTTCATCAGGCTGTCCCAGCGCTCGCTCGCAAAGGCGGGTTTGTATACCTGCTGCCCGGAGAGGTTTTCCAGTGGCCGAAGGTTGGTCAGCGTGGCCTGCACCTTGTAACGCTCGGGTACGACAAAGCCGGTTTTCTCGCGACTGATCTTGCAGTCGCCGATTTCCTTGCCGAAATGGTTGCACAGGTTCAGGTCGGTGGCACTAACCCCGGAGTCTGTGTCGGCGTAGCTGAGCTGCATCAGCGTCATTTGCCCCATCTGTACTTCAGCCGTGGTGCGGGCCTGGCCATCACGATTGAAGTGTTCGAACTTCTTCACGCCCATGCTCAGGCTCGGCTGTTCTTCCGGAATATGATCCTGGTACACCTTGCCTTCGGCATCGATGACCAGTGCCCAGCGATTCTGGATATCGGGCATGCTGCGCCCCGGCATAAACACCGGGTTGGTAGGGTCCAGCCACCAGACCTGGCCGTTGACTTGAGCCTTGACGATGGCGTGATTGGCTGCGCCTGTGCCAGGCAGCAACAGGCCAAGCGGGTTGCTGCCACGGCTGACCCAGGCGGTTTGCGCGTTTATGTCGCTGGCCTTCAACATCGCAGTCAGCAATACTGACAGGTCTTTGCAATCGCCGTAACCGCGCTCTTCGATCTCGCTCAAGGTAAAGGGTACATAGCCACGATCTGTGGCGCGCCAGTCACCCATATAACGGTATTGCTCGTGGATGTACTGCATCACGCCTGACACTCGCCCGGCGGCAGGCAAACCCTTGAGGCCCGAAACAACCTTGGCGGCGCCCGCAGGCAGGCTGGCGCCGAGGATTTGCTGATACCGCGCGGCGAGGTTGCCGAAGTGATCCTGCACCTGGCTGGAACTGGCGATTTCAACCCGTGGGATCTGGCGGATATAGGCGTTGCCGGCTTCGTTGATGTAATTCACGAAGCGCGGTTTTTGCTGCTCGATCACCAGGGTCTTGTTGTCGGAAGAGGGGTTGAAGGTAAAGTCCTCCATCAACTCACTGCGCCAGACCATCGGCTGCTCAGCGGTGAACGTGCTTTTGAAGGCATCCGAGCGCACGGGGGCAGGGCCGAACATCATCGGGTAGTGGAAGTGCTCCATCAGCGGTTTCGCCACCGTATGTTCACGCACGGTGTACATGATACGGGTGCCGATGCGCAGGTTGGGGAAAGCGATCGATGTTTGCCGCGCTCGCTGAAAACCCTGGTCGGGGTTGGGGGCCATGCGCGTATCGATTTGCGAGGGGGCCAGCGCGACCGGTTTGCCACCGGGTTGTGTCGACTGGGCGTCAATGATCTCCAGCCGATCCGTTTCGGGGAAGCTGAAGTCGATGCGCGACAGCATCTCGCGGCCATTGTTGGTCAGGATGGTATAGCGGTACGTGGTAGTGCAGTCGGTGCTGGTGTCTTTGTTGAAATGGCAGTTTTTTGCTGTTTCGCCAGCCAGAGCAGCCTCTGACGCCGGTTGCAATGCCGCGTAAGACGGCAGGCTGACGATCCCCAGTGTTGCGCAAATCAATGATTTGCTGAAAGTAAAGCGGTGCATGAGCGCCTCAGGTCGTTCCCTTGAAACAGCACCCTGCGACGTTTTAGTTATGTTGATAGACGGTTGCAGGATGCTGCGCGAACAGCGGATGATAATCGATCGCAACTGTATTTTCTACATTGTCAGACAATCAACCTCGCGCAGATGCCCGTTCCAGAGCCTTTTCCTGGAATTCAGGCGGCAGGTAGGGGCTGACACACATCGACCCATTGCGCGTTAACCAGATCCGCCATGCGTGTCGGGCAAATTTTCACCGCCGTATGCGTGGCCCCGGCTGCAGGCATGACTTCGCTAAAGCTTTGCAGGGAAATATCGCAGTACACGGCAAGATCGGTGGCCAAGCCGAATGGGCAAACACCCCCCACCGGATGGCTGGTCAAGGCAACGACGGTTTCGGCATCGAGCATTTTGGCTTTGCTGCCCAGGGCATCCTTGATTTTTTTGTTATCGATACGTGCATCGCCGCGGGCCACCAGCAGAACGTTGCGTTCGCCGACGCGAAAGGCCAGGGTTTTGGCGATTTGACCAGGTTCCACCCCATGGGCCTCGGCCGCCAGAGCGACCGTCGCGGTGCTGGTGGCCAATTCGATAATGTGCAGGTCAGGGGCGTTGGCGTGAAAAAATGCGCGTACGGATTCAAGGCTCATCAGACTCGGCTCTCTGGGCAAAAGCCTGAATCTAGAGAAGCCGATGACGCACTGTCAATGCGCCATCGGCGATGTCGCGGTTAGATGTCCAGAATGATCTTGCCGAAATGCTGGTTGGTTTCCTGGTACTTGAAAGCCTCGACAATGTCCGTCAGGGGGAAGTGGCGATCTATTACAGGGCGCATGCCGTTGGCATTGATGGCGCGAATCATGTCTTGCTGCTGGCTGCGGCTACCGACCAGCACGCCTTGCAGGCGGGCTTGCTTGACCAGCATCGGGACAAAGTTCATTGCGCCGCTAACGCCGCTGAGGATGCCGATGATCGAGATATGCCCGGCCACACGGATGGCAATCATCGACTGTTCAAGTGTCGCAGGGCCGCCGACTTCAATAATGTGGTCAACACCGCGCCCGCCGGTGAGGGCCAGGGCGGTTTCACCCCAGTGGGTGTCCTTGCGGTAGTTGATCACGTGGTCTGCGCCCAGCGCTTTGAGGCGCTCCAGTTTTTCATCGCTGGAGGAGGTGGCAATGACCGTTGCACCGGCCATCTTGGCGAACTGCAGGGCGAAAATCGAAACACCGCCGGTGCCTTGCACCAATACCGTGTCGCCCGGCTTGAGCGAATCGTCGGCCATCAATGCGCGCCATGCGGTCAGGCCGGCTGTAGTCAGGGTTGACGCTTCGGCATGGCTCCAGCGGGTGGGTGCCAGGGTGAAGGACGTGGCTTTGGCGGTTACCTGCTCGCGGGCATAACCGTCGATGCCATCACCGGGTACGGTAACAAAACCTTCAACCAGAGGGGTGCCGTCGATCCAGTCCGGGAAGAAGGTGCTGACCACCGAATCTCCCACCTTGAATTCGCTGACATCGGCGCCAACGGCAATTACTTCGCCTGCGCCATCGGCCATGGGGATGCGATTTTCGCTCGGACCCCACATGCCGCTTACGACAGCAAAATCATGGTAGTTCAGTGAGTTGGCGTGCAAACGTACAGTGATTTCGCCGTTTCCGGGGGCGCGCGCTTCACTGCTGCCAACCACTACATTGTCATAACCGCCGCCAGGTTGGACGAAAATTGCTTTGGTGCTCATGGGGCTTCCTCATATTTTTACATTGCGCGAAATAACGAAATGTATAATTAAAAATTACAACTCGATTTTCAGCCTAGCCGCAAAGTCATCGATCGCCTGTTCATTGCGTCGGTAGTAGGTCCACTTGCCGATGCGGGTGGTCAGGACGAAGCCGGCGCGCTGCAAGATAGCCAAATGCGCCGAAGCAGTAGAAGGCGACAACCCGGCCTTGTGCTGCAGATGGGTCACGCACACGCCGATGGCAGGATCACCGTGATCCTGAGGCGGGAAATTGCTGAGCGGGTCTTTGAGCCACTCCATCATTTGCATGCGAGTGTCATTGCCCAGGGCTTTGAGCTGTTCGAGTATCATGGTCGGCAATGTTACGCTTTTTAACGAAATGTTCAAGCATATGACCGATTGCCCTGGCCTGTGCGCGGGCTTGCTCGCGATACAGGTAATGAGGTGTAGCTGTCAGCCCCGGCATTTCCCTCAAGAAACACCCCGCGACCACCGGCCGCAGGCCGGGCGGATGTTTTGCAATTGCAGGATCAATCCTGTATTTGTTGCGCCATTGAGCCAAGGCTCGTCTGTTTTTTGAATCTGCCCATCAGGAACCATGATGCCTAACCAGTTCCCCGCTGTACGTCCGCGCCGCCTGCGCCGCTCCCAGACCCTTCGCGACATGTTTCAGGAAACCGAATTCAGCCTGAATGATCTGGTGCTGCCGATTTTTGTCGAAGAAGAAATCGACGATTTTGTGCCGATCACCAGCATGCCCGGTGTAATGCGTATTCCCGAGTCAAAACTGGCCGGTGAAATCGAGCGTTACGCCCGTGCGGGTATCAAGTCGGTGATGCTGTTCGGTGTTTCCCATCATCTGGACGCAACCGGCAGCGATGCCATGCGTGAAGATGGCCTGGTGTCGCGCATGGTGCGTATCAGCAAGGATGCCGCGCCGGACATGGTGGTGATGAGCGACACCTGCTTTTGTGAATACACCTCCCACGGCCATTGCGGCGTGATGCATGACCACGGCGTCGACAATGACGCGACCCTGATCAACCTGGGCAAGCAGGCAGTTGCCGCCGCAGCGGCCGGTGCCGACTTTATCTCGCCATCAGCGGCCATGGACGGCCAGGTGCAGGCCATCCGCAGCGCCCTGGACGGTGCAGGGTTTACCGACACCTCGATCATGGCGTACTCCACCAAGTTTGCCTCGGCCCTCTATGGCCCGTTCCGTGAAGCTGGGGGCAGCGCGCTCAAGGGCGACCGCAAGTCTTATCAGATGAACCCGATGAACCGCCGTGAAGCAATCCGTGAGTCATTGCTGGACGAGCAGGAAGGCGCAGATGTGCTGATGGTCAAGCCTGCCGGTGCCTATCTGGACATTATTCGCGATATCCGCCAGGCCTCGCATCTGCCATTGGCGGCTTACCAGGTGAGCGGCGAATACGCGATGATCAAGTTTGGCGCCCAGGCCGGGGCCATCGACGAGGCCCGCGTCGTTCGCGAGAGCCTTGGGTCGATCAAGCGTGCCGGTGCCGACATGATCCTGACTTATTTCGCGATGGATCTGGCCCTGCAGGGAATTTAAGGGATAGTTGCAAGCTGCAAGCATCAAGCTAGTTTTATCTGATAGCTTGCAGCTGCTTCATCCCACACAAGGAGCCCCCTCATGCCAGACGCTCGACTCGAACGAATCTTGATCACCAACGACGACGGGATCGACGCTCCAGGCCTTGCAGTGCTGGAAGCGGTGGCCCGTGAGTTGGCGGACGAAGTGTGGGTCGTGGCGCCTGACCATGACCAGAGCGGTATATCCACGGCAATCAGTATTCACCACCCCTTGCGCGTCACAAAACGTGGCGAGCGGCGTTTTTCGGTTTCAGGAACACCGGCAGACTGTGTCGCGATGGCCTTGCAGCAGTTGTTGGATAAACCCCCGCAGCTGTTGCTCTCCGGCATCAACAAAGGTGCCAACCTTGGGGTTGAAACCCTGTTTTCAGGAACCGTGGGTGCTGCCATGACGGGCTTGTTGATGGGCGTTCCATCCATCGCCTTGAGCCAGTACTTTACCCGCCGCAGCTCGGTACGCTGGGAAACGGCCCGTGCACTGGCCCCTGGTGTTATCCGGCAACTATTGGGCAAGGGCTGGGAGCAGTCGGCGTGCCTGAACATCAACTTCCCTGACGTGCCTGCCGATGAGGCCGGCCCGATCCAGATCACCCGCCAGGGCGCCGGTCGCATGGACGGGGTGGAAGCCATCGAGCGTACCGACTTTCGCGAAGCCAAGTATTACTGGCTCAGCATCACTCGCCACCAGCACCCGGAAGCGCTGGATACCGAAACCCGCGTGGTCACCCAGGGTGGTATTTCAGTGACACCACTGGAGTTTGATCGCACCGCCATCGCCTTGCGCGAGCATCTGCGTACGGCGGTTCAAGTCGTCTAAGCCCAGTGCGCCGGGTCATCGACGATGGCCTGGTGTCTTTCAAGCACTTTGGGTATCTCCTCTTTCAAAAACTCGACCCAGGTCTTGACCTTGGCATCCAGAAATCGCCGGGAAGGGTAGAGTGCATAGATGTTTTTTTCATGCAGCCGATAATGCGGCAGCAGGCGCACCAGTGAGCCGCGCTGGTAAGAACCCACCGCCACATAATCAGGCAGCAGGCAGATTCCAAGCCCGGCCTCGGCGGCCTTCGCCATGGCCTCGGCCACGTTGACCTGAAATACGTTACCGGGGCGGATGACTTGCTCGCCCTCATCATCACGAAAGGTCCAGCTGTCGGTAAACAATGGGTCAACCAGATGCAGGCAGCGGTGTTGGTGCAGATCCTCAGGAACCTTCGGGATGTTCCGACCCTCGAGGTAGGAAGGCGCAGCACTGATGACACTGAAAATGCTGCCCAGCGGTTGGCCGATCAATTCCGAGTCCGGCAGGTGGGCCGACAGGGTAATCACCAGATCATGGCCCTCCTCAAGCAGATCGGGCTGGCGTTGTGACAGTGTGAGATCGACATGGACTTGCGGATACAGCTCCGTGTAACGGGCTACCAGCGGTGCCAGTAGCTGGATCCCCAGGCCTGTAGTTGATTGCACACGCAAATGGCCACGGGGGATCAAGTGCGCCCCCGCTGCTTCAGCATTTGCATCTTCAATCTCGCTCAGTATCAACCGGCAGCGTTCCAGGTAACGCGCACCCACCTCGGTCAAGGCCAGGCGCCGTGTGCTGCGCTGCAGCAACCGTGCTTGCAGCGAGGACTCAAGCTCTGACAGCAACCGTGAGGTTTGCGCCGTTGAATAACCCAGAGCCTGCGCCGCAGCGGTAAAGCTGCCGGTTTCGACTACGCGGACAAACACCCGCATCGCCTGAAAAATATCCATTCTGATTATTACCCCACACGTAAGCGTGCTTTCTTGTGGCGGCAATAATTACACAGTCCAGGAAGCTGTGCCGTCCTGGCGTGGAGATTCGATGAAAACGGCACAGACACATTGTTATTTTGCCTTTATTTTTTGTGAGGCAATTCTCATTAGAAACTAGGGTGCATCCTATTTTTAATAAAGATGTTGGATATCATTTTCTAATTACTTGCTTTTGTTGTTCTATGTGCTTGATTTATAAAGATGCGAATTTTTCTAGGAATTGCCTGTCAAACACATTGCGTCATCATGTGATCGATACGCCCTCAGTAGCCAGCTTGACTAAGCTTTATTTACAAGGTGCATTCATTTGACTATTCATCAGTACCCACAAGGACGTAAAGTCGACGCTGAGATCGATTTTTTTGACTTGATCCATTCTTTTTGGCGACAAAAAAAACTGATTGGCGGCACCGTAGTCATTGCCGGATTGATGGCACTTGGCTATGTGTCGTTTGCGCAACAGGTCTATCAAACCAGCAGCCTGCTGCGCCCTGCAGCTATCAATGAGCTTGATGCCCTTAACCGCTCCCAGGTTTATACCCTGCCTGCTGCTGATGCCTTGCTTAAAGTTGGCCTGGCACTTGAGTCTTATGAAAACCGGTTGAGTTTTTTTCGCGACCACCAGGACTTGTTCAAACCTTTGGTACAACCTGGCAGAAGTCTGGAGCAAAGCTTCGAAGTGTTTAACCGGGATGCATTCAATCTGGTTCAGCCTGCGCCCAATAAGGCCAGTTCAGATAATCCTTATCTCAAGCTGGAGCTAACATACCCGGCCTCCCTTGATGGGGTTGCGATTCTCAATGGTTTTGTTGACTACGCGATCACCAAGCAGCGCGAGCAAATCAGTGCCGACCTCAAGGTTATTATTGGTAACCGTCTCAGAGAGCTGGACGCCCAGATAAATGCCGCACGCTCAAGCTATACATCTGATAAAGAAGAAAAAATTGCCACATTCCTTGAAACTGACAGCCTCCAAAAGGCGCAGTTGGAGGATGAGCTGAAGGCCTTGCGCCTGCAGCTGAAAATCGAGCGGGAAGCGCGCATACAGCAGCTTGACGAAGCTATCGCCATTGCCAAATCCCTGGGTATTACCCGTCCGACCACACCGTCGGCGATGGCTGATGCGGCGCAGGGCTCATCGGCCAGGCTGGTGCGCACCGAAATCACTTCGCAAAGTATCCCCTTGTACTTTATGGGGTCCCAGGCCTTGGAGGCCGAGCGTGCAGCCTTGCTCAAGCGAACCACGGACGATTTTACCGATAACCGTATCTCGCAGATCCGCAAAAAGATTCAATTGCTTGAGGTCAATCGCCAGGTCGAAATGCTTGGTAAACGCTCAAATGAGGATGTATTCCTCAATGACATCGAGCCCTTGCGTGCCGAAGCCGTGCGCCTTGGCCGCCTGAATACGGATATGAGCCAGCTTGGGTTGGTCAGTATTGATCGCAAGGCACAGATGCCGACTGATCCGATCAAGCCGAAAAAGGCCCTGATAGTCGCTCTGGCACTGGTTCTGGGCCTGTTGGCGGGGCTGACGATTGCGACCGTGCGCTTCCTGCTCCAGCGGCGCAAGCAAGGCATCAGGCCAGAACAGCCACCGATTTGATCTGCGCCCATAGTAATTGCCCGGGGTGCAGGCCCAATTGGTCCCGGGAGTAACGGGTTATCCGGGCGAGCAGGGGAGTGCCGTCGGCATCCAGGCGTATCAGCACATGAGCCTGGTTGTCGGCGGCCGTTTCGCTGACCACCCTTGCATGCAAGCTATTAAGGATGCTGCTGTGCTCCGACGGGGCCAGGGTCAGGCTGATATCCCGGGCTTGCACTTTGACGCGCAACGGCTGGCCGATGGCCATTGAGGCATGGGCAACCCTCAGCTGCTGGGCGCTGCCGGGCAGGTGCAGAGTCAACAGCTGGTAGTTTAGGTTGTAATCGCTGACCCGGCCCTCAATCACCACTGCGGCATCATTCCCGCGCGCCAGTGGCAGGTCGAGCCTGGCAAGGGTTTCACTGACAGGGCCGCTGGCCAGTACCTTACCCTCGCTGAGCAACACAATATGATCGGCCAGGCGCGCAACTTCGTCCAGAGAATGACTGACGTAGAGCACGGGGATATCCAGTTCGGCGTGCAGGCGCTCAAGGTAGGGCAGTATTTCGCCTTTGCGCTGGTTGTCCAGTGCGGCCAGGGGCTCGTCCATCAACAGCAGTTGCGGGCTGGTGAGCAAGGCCCGGGCGATACCGACCCGCTGGCGTTCGCCGCCGGACAAGTTGTGCGGCGCCCGTGTCAACAGGTGGGTGATGCCCAGTAGTTCGGTGGCATGGGCAAGATCCACTCGACGTTCCTGATGGGCAATGCGCTTGAGGCCGAATTCAAGATTGGCCCGCACCGACAGGTGGGGGAACAGGCTCGCTTCTTGAAAGATATAGCCCAGCGCCCGCTGGTGCACCGGTACGAAGTGATTGCGCTGGCTGTCTTGCCAGATGTGATCATTGACCTGTACATAGGCCTGGCTGGCCCGTTCGAGACCGGCGATACAGCGCAGACAGGTGGTCTTGCCCGAGCCGGAGTGACCGTAGAGGGCGGTGACCCCCTTGCCCGGCAGTTGCAGGTCCAGGTCGAGAGCAAAACCGGGGTAGCGGTGCTGCAACCGAAGGTTGATCTGCGACGTCATCTTCAGCTCCAGCTGGTTTGGGATTTGCGGCTTGAATACAACGCCAGCAGCACCAGAAAGGAAAACACCACCATTGCTCCCGCCAACCAGTGTGCCTGAGCATATTCCAGCGCTTCGACATGGTCGTAGATCTGCACCGACACCACACGGGTTTTTTCCGGGATATTGCCGCCGATCATCAGTACCACGCCAAACTCACCGACCGTATGGGCAAACCCTAAAATAGAGGCCGTTATAAAGCCGGGTCGGGCCAGAGGTACAATGACGCTGAAGAAGGTATCCCACGGGTTGGCCCGCAGAGTCGCGGCGACTTCAAGCGGTCTGGGGCCAATGGCCGTAAATGCATTCTGCAAAGGCTGCACGACAAAGGGCATGGAGTAGATCACCGAACCGATCACCAGCCCGGCGAAACTGAAAGTCAGTGTGCCCAGACCCAGGTACTGGGTGAGCTGGCCAACATAACCATTGGGCCCCATCGCCAGCAGCAGATAGAAACCTATGACAGTGGGCGGTAAAACCAGTGGCAGGGCCACAATCGCCCCGATGGGGCCGCGCAACCGCGAGCGGGTGTGCGCTAACCACAGGGCGATGGGAGTGCCGACCAGCAACAAAATGAGGGTGGTCAGCGACGCCAGTTGCAGAGTCAGCCAGATGGCTGCGAAGTCAGCACTCGTGAGCGGCATTTACAGGTGGTAACCATAGGATTTGATAATGGCGGTGGCCTTAGGACCTTTAAGGTAGTCGGCAAGGGCCTTGGCAGCAGGGTTGTTTTCGCCTTTTTTGAGGATAACGGCATCTTGCCGGATCGGGTCGTGCATCGCCTCGGGCACAATCCAGGCCGAGCCGTCGCTGACTTTGCCGTTTTTGTAGATCTGCGACAGGGCGACAAAGCCCAGCTCGGCATTGCCCGTGGAAACGAACTGGTAGGCCTGGGTAATGTTCTGGCCTTCAACGATCTTGTTCTTGACCTTGTCAGTCAGGTCCAGTTTGGCCAGCACTTGCGTTGCTGCCAGGCCGTAGGGCGCGGCTTTGGGGTTGGCGATCGACAGATGCGTGTACTGATTGGCCAGCAGCGCTTTGTCGGTGCCGTCGATATAACCCTCTTTGGCTGACCACAGCGCCAGGGTGCCAATGGCGTAGGTGAAGCGTGAACCGGGAACGGTATCGCCTTCTTTTTCAAGTCTCTCGGGGGTGGTGTCATCTGCGGCCAGAAACACTTCGAATGGTGCACCGTTCTTGATCTGGGTATAGAACTGGCCTGTTGCGCCATAGGCCGCTATCAACTTGTGCCCGGTGTCTTTTTCAAAGTCGCTGGCAATGGCCTGGATTGGCGCCGTGAAGTTGGCTGCCACGGCAACCTGCACTTCATCGGCCTGGACCGAAGTGAATGCGGTACATCCGATCAGAACAGCCAGCGCGGCAGGGATAAAGGGGCGGGCACGAACATTCATGGCAAAACTCCGTTTTTATTAGGCCGTGTCAGGCGTTGGCAAGATATCCGCTATATAGAAATATTTACAGCGCTTTGTCAGCGTGCGTGCGAGGAAAGGGGGAAGTGAAGCAGGTAACTGCGGTTCAGCCTGCCTGACGCAGGGTGATATTGATCCGCTGTTCGCCCAACAGTGAGTGATGCCCGGGCTTGATGGGCATTACTCCGTGATACCGCAGGCGGTCAACGCCGCCCCAGACCATGATGTCGCCGTGAAACAATGCTATTCGTTGAGTCGGGTCACTTCGTTCGAAACCGCCAAACTGAAAAATCGCCGGCAGCCCCAGAGAAATGGAAACAATCGGTGCGGTATGGCAGCGCTCGTTTTTATCCTGATGCAGCGACATTTTTGCGCCTGGCGCATAGGCATTGATCAAGCAGGAATCAGGGACAAAACCGCTAAAGCCTGCGCTGCTGGCCGCCGCTGCAGCCAGCGCCAGGAAGACGCCGGGCATGGCTGGCCAGGGTCGGGCACTTAGCGGATCGAGCGGACTGTAATGGTAACCATCGCGGTCAGTGGTCCAGCCCAGAGCACCGCAACTGCTCAGTCGGGCGGACATGGTGTAGCCACCGGGCGTCTGCATCTGGCGCAAGGGTGCCTGCAGCAGAACGCTATCAAGGGCTGCCAGCAGCTCCTTGGCCTTGGGCAAGGCAAACCCGCGAAGCGCAAACGCCTGGTCGCTGATACGCTCGACACGGGCGGGCTGCTGCAGGTCCTGCTCGGCAAACAAGTCCACGGCTTAAAGTGCCTTGCTTGCCTTGATGTCGGTAATTACTTCGTCAGCATCGCCATGGATCTTTTCAAGTGCTGCGCGAGCTTCTTGTTCCGATCCCGACTGGAGCTGGGCAAACTCGAAACGACGCTCGCCGTTGAGCTTGTACTTGATCACGTACTTGGTGGTTTGCACGGTAATTCCTGCTTTGGGTTTAGCGAAGTTTGGAGCTTGAGCGACGCACGATTTTAATGGTCGGCTTGAAGCTTGGCTTGCGGGTTACGCTGATGGCACGGCTGGTCACGGTATCGATGGTGATGTTCCAGAAACCGGTGCTCGGCGCGGTGATGCGGGCCGGGAAGTCCTTGAAGGCGCCGCCATGGTAGGAGTGGCGGCCACCATTTTTAAAACTGCGGAAGTGCGCATCGCTCATCAGGCGGATGTTGCAAGGCTGGGAGCACTCAATGACGACGATGTCGTCTTCGTTGAGGTGCTCGCGCTGGTGAATAAATTTCATGGTGTCTCCAAAAACGTGAATCTGCTGAATAATCAGCACGATAGCATGTGCTTCAGCCCTATCAGGGGGGCTAAAGCCGAGTATTATGCCGTGATGCGGGTGAGTTTGACGTAAAACGTGGATAATCCGCCACTATTGAGTATTTATTCACTATGGCCCGGGAGAAATTCCGCATATCCATTGTCGTAGTGTCTTTAACGGAGAATGTCTATGAAGTGGGGCGTATTAGCGGCGTTGCTGGCCTTGGGTGGCTGTGCATCCGTTACCGATATTGAGCAGACGCTGCCCACCATGAGTGTGATTTCGGGCAAGAAGCCCGACGCCTATGCTCAATGTGTGGTGCAACAACTGTCCAGCACACGCAGGGCACCTCAGATTGAACCGCATAAAGACGGTTTTCGGATTATCGTCCCGCAAAAGCTGACCTCCAATCCAACGGCGGTCATTGATATTGAAGAGCGCTCCGGCGGCAGCAGTATCAAGGTGTACGAAAGCATGTCCAATGTACCGGTGCGCCCGGGCGATATTCGCAAAGCCGCCACTCACTGTATTTCTGGTGACTGACGCCTTATCTCAGTCAACCGGCGGCAAGACCCCAACCTGACGTTTGCCTTGCGAACGTCAGGTTTTTTTTGTCCTGCTTTACCATTGGATCCGAAGCAGTGTTGTGACCAGGTAAGAATTCTCCTAGGATCTGTAGGCTTATATTTTATAGGCCTAAGCATATAACAATAATGGAGCTGGTCATGATTCCACTCAAGCGAACGCTATTGAGCAGCCTCATGCTGCTCGCCGTGAGCAATACCCAGGCACAACCGACCCCCAACATCTACCTGCAGGGCGGTGCCCAACCGGGTGCCACGGCCTGCGTGGCGTGCCACGGTGCGGATGGCATGGGGCTGGCACCTGCCGGGTTTCCGCGATTAGCCGGTCTTTCTGCCGATTACCTGAGCAAGCAACTGCACGACTTTCAAAGTGGCAAACGGGTCAGCCCGGTGATGCAACCTCTGGCCAAGGCCCTGAGCGACCAGGAAATTGCCGCAGTCACCGCCAGCATTGCAGCAATGCCGGCCCCTGCGGTGCCTGCCATCAACCGCAGCACCATGCCTTCAGGCCCTGGAGAAAAGTTGGCCTTGCGCGGCGCCTGGGAGCGTCAGATACCCGAGTGCGTCAGCTGTCATGGCCCGGGTGGGGTGGGGGTGGGAAGTGCCTTCCCGCCCCTGGCCAATCAACCGGCGCTGTACCTGACGGCGCAGCTCAATGCCTGGCGCGATGGCACCCGGCGCAACGATCCCAATGACCTGATGGGTCATATCGCCAAGGCCATGAGCGAAGACGAAATCAAGGCGGTTGCCGACTATTTCAGCACTGTAGGGCACAAGGAGGTCAAACCATGAAGCGTCTGATATCAACCTGTGCGGCATCCTTCCTCCTTGGCAGCGCGATCCATGCAGCGCCCATTGCGATGGAAGACCAGTCGCAGATCAAGGTGCCTGCACCTGCCGATAACATCACCTACTTTCAGCCGCCGCAACAAAGCGATTTGCCCGACAACGCCTACGGCAAAATGGTGATGGACGGCTATGCCCTGTTTGTTGACACCAAACGCCAGGCCCCGAAGTTTGTCGGCAATGGCCTTAACTGTACGAACTGCCATCTTGATCAGGGTCGTCTGGCCAACTCAGCCCCGCTGTGGGGGGCGTACCCCATGTACCCGGCGTACCGCAAGAAAAACGACAAGGTCAATACCTTTGCCGAACGCCTGCAGGGCTGCTTTCAGTTCAGCATGAATGGCGGTACGCCACCGGCTGCCGATAGCCGCGAGATCACGGCGCTCTCAACCTATGCCTATTGGTTGTCGACCAAGGCTCCTACGGGGGTTGAGTTGCCGGGACGAGGGTATCCCGATGTGCCCGAGCCCAAGGCTGGGTACAACCTGAGCCGTGGTGCTGCGCTGTACAAGGACCAATGTGCCGTCTGTCATGGTGACAACGGGCAGGGGCAAAAGGTGGGGGAGGACTATGTGATGCCGCCATTGTGGGGCAAGGATTCCTACAACTGGGGAGCCGGCATGCACCGGATCAATACCGCGGCATCGTTTATCAAGCACAACATGCCACTGGGCAAGGCCAACAGCTTGAGTGACGAGCAGGCCTGGGATGTGGCGGCGTACATCAACACCCACGAACGGCCACAGGACCCTCGACTGGTCGAAGGTTCAGTGGAAAAAACCCGGTTGAAGTTCCATGCCAATGACGGCGTCAACGTTTATGGGCAAACCGTGAATGGCGTTTTGGTCGGCCAGGGCACCCGGTAATTGCAGTTACCGCTAAAGTCATGCGCTTTAGCGGTATCCCTTACTTGCAGGCCACTACGACAGTGCGACTTTTAAAATTACCTACATCTGCGCCCAGGGTTTTCTCGCTTTGCGCAAGCGCAGGCGAACCATCCGTGGCAATGATGGTATAGCCAGTACCGGCACATGAGGCCTCGGCTTTCTCATAGCACTTGGCCCAGGACATGGCCTCGCCAGAACAGTCTATGCTCAACCCTTGTTTGCCATCGGCCAGGTAAGTGCTGGATGCCGTCGCGCACCCACCCAGAGTCACCAATGCGAGCAGTGTCAGAACTTTCTTCATCCGGGTAACCATCACATAAGTGGAGTTGCTGTTATTTTTTGCTGCGGCGGGCTGCTGGCTCAGGTTGGTCCTGAAATACCGAGGCGACTTCTGCTGCGGCCTGTTGCGAGCTGAATGGTCCGGCAACGTTTTCACCCGAGGCAGCAAACACGCACCATTGGCCCGATTCATCGGGTTTGATCTCATAACCGTTAACGCTGATTGTTGCTGACATCGAAAAGCTTCCTGATTGGCTGGATTAATGGCGTGATAATAGCGCAAGGGCATCACGGGTAGTGGTAAACACGATGGGCGCCAATCAAATTCAATCGCAAAGGAACTAACGGGCTAAATATTTATCTAGGTTGGCATCAGTTTGCTATCGAGAAGCATTGTAACGTCGATGCTGCCTGATTAGACTGCGCCAAATTTGGAACGTACAGCCCTTTAAAGGACTCATATGATCAAGAAATGCTTGTTCCCAGCAGCCGGTTACGGCACTCGCTTTTTGCCAGCGACCAAGGCCATGCCAAAAGAAATGCTGCCGGTGGTGAACAAGCCACTGATCCAGTACGGGGTTGAAGAAGCACTGGACGCTGGCTTGACTGAAATTTCCATCGTGACGGGCCGCGGCAAGCGCGCCCTGGAAGACCACTTTGACATCAGCTACGAGCTGGAAAACCAGATCAAGGGTACTGATAAAGAGAAGTACCTGGTCGGTATCCGCCGCCTGCTGAGCGAATGCTCGTTCTCGTACACCCGTCAAACCGAAATGAAGGGCCTGGGCCACGCAATTCTGACTGGCCGCCCGCTGATCGGCGACGAACCCTTTGCCGTGGTTCTGGCAGACGACCTGTGCGTCAACCTGGAAGGCGACGGCGTCCTGACACAAATGGTCAAGCTGTACAATCAGTACCGCTGCACCATTATCGCGATCCAGGAAGTTGATCCGGCAGAAACCAACAAGTACGGCGTGATCGCTGGCGACCTGATTGGTGACGACCTCTACCGCGTGCGCAACATGGTTGAAAAACCAGCTCCGGAAGATGCACCTTCCAACCTGGCCATCATCGGCCGTTACATCCTGACTCCGGATATCTTCGATCTGATCAAACAGACCGAACCGGGCAAAGGCGGTGAAATCCAGATCACCGACGCGCTGATGAAGCAGGCGCAAAACGGTTGCGTGATTGCTTACAAGTTCAAGGGCAAGCGCTTTGACTGCGGTGGCGCCGAAGGCTACATCGAAGCAACCAACTTCTGCTTTGAAAACTTCTACAAAACCGGCAAAGCTTACTGATAGCGGCCCGTTGTAGATCGCTTCAAGAGAAAGCCACCCTCGGGTGGCTTTTTCGTTTTTTTGCTGTCGGCAACTTCCAGCGCTGGTCAATCGCGCAGGAGCGATTATGCTGATGGCCTGCCTAGGAGAGAGAAATGGCCTACGAATTTGATCTATTTGTCATTGGTGCGGGTTCTGGTGGCGTGCGTGCTGCACGTTTTGCCGCAGGTTTTGGCGCAAAAGTGGCTGTAGCAGAAAGCCGCTATCTGGGCGGTACCTGCGTGAACGTTGGCTGCGTGCCGAAAAAGCTGCTGGTGTACGGCGCGCACTTTGCTGAAGATTTCGAGCAAGCCTCGGGGTTTGGCTGGAGCCTGGGTGAGGCCGACTTTGACTGGGCGACCCTGATCGCCAACAAAGACCGCGAGATCAATCGTCTCAACGGTATTTATCGCAACTTGCTGGTCAACAGCGGTGTGACCCTGATCGAAGGTCACGCGAAAATAACCGGCCCCAATGAAGTTGAAATCAACGGTCAGCGTCATACCGCCAAACATATCCTGATCGCCACCGGCGGCTGGCCGCAGATTCCCGACATCCCGGGCCATGAACATGCAATCAGTTCCAACGAGGCATTCTTCCTCAAAGAGCTGCCCAAGCGTGTGCTGGTGGTGGGCGGTGGCTATATCGCCGTCGAGTTTGCTGGGATTTTCCACGGTTTGGGTGCGAAAACGTCCTTACTCTATCGTGGCGAGATGTTCCTGCGCGGTTTTGATGGTGCAGTGCGCAAGCACTTGCACGAAGAACTGATCAAGCGCGGCATGGACGTACAGTTCAATGCCGATATCGAGCGGATCGACAAGCAGGCCGATGGCAGCCTCAAAGCCACACTCAAGGACGGTCGCGAGCTGATCGCCGATTGTGTGTTCTACGCCACGGGCCGTCGGCCGATGCTCGATAACCTGGGCCTGGAGAACACCGGGGTCAAACTCGACAAGCGCGGTTTTGTCGAAGTGGATGATCTGTACCAGAGTGCCGAGCCATCGATCCTGGCCATTGGCGATGTGATCGGTCGCGTGCAGTTGACGCCCGTGGCGCTGGCCGAAGGCATGGCCGTGGCGCGCCGCCTGTTCAAGCCCGAGCAATATCGGCCGGTGGATTACCAAATGATCCCGACGGCTGTGTTCAGCCTGCCTAACATCGGCACGGTGGGTTTGAGCGAAGAACAGGCCATTGAGGCGGGACACAAGGTGCAGATTTTCGAAAGCAGCTTTCGCCCGATGAAACTGACACTCACCGAGTGCCAGGAGCGTACGTTGATGAAGCTGGTGGTGGATGCTGACACCGACAAGGTGCTCGGTTGCCATATGGTCGGGCCGGAGGCGGGGGAGATCGTGCAGGGACTGGCGATTGCCTTGAAGGCCGGGGCGACCAAACAGCACTTTGACGAAACCATCGGCGTACACCCGACGGCTGCTGAAGAGTTTGTGACCATGCGCACGCCGGTAAAACGCTGATTTTCACTGTGGGAGCGGTCTTGCTCGCGATGCAGACGGCGCGGTCTATCTGTTAAACCGCGTCGCTCCGATCGCGAGCAAGCCCGCTCCCACACTGATTTGCCAATTACCTGAAATCGGCATACGGAATCAACGGTTGCACCGGCATCGGCAAGTTGCCCTGCCACACGTCGAAGGTATAACGCAGGTAGAGCATCGCCCGGCTCGGGGCATAGTCATCGCTGTGCTGATAGAGCACTCCGCCGCCCAGTACCAGATGATCCGACAGCCTGCGCTCTACCAGCCCCTGTACGCGGTAACCAATGCCAGTGCTGCTGCCGCCCGAGGTCTGCCCCAGACCGTCGGCAAGCTGGTAGCCAGCATCATCGAGCCGCTGCAGCAGTTTGCTGTTCAGTCCGTCCAGCGGGTAAAGGTCATTGGCATCGGTTTTCGCATACGACCAGCTCACCGAGCTTTCCAATGCCACCGACCAGTTGGCGGTACGGAAGGCGTAGTTCAGCGGCACACCAATCGAATAGTACTTCTGCGGGCTGTAGTAACCGCCCTGGCCGAGAGTGTATTCACTCGAGTCCTTGTCATACCCCCAATACATCAGTGTCAGACCGGTGCGCAAACGTTCGTCGGCGCGCTCCACCAGACGGTAGTAATAACCGGCCATGGCCGTGCTCTTGTGGTTGTCTTCGACGTTTTTGCCGCGCAACCAGTGCTGGCCGAAACTGGCCCATACACCGTCTACGCCCCCTTCGTCGTGGCTCAGGCTCAAGGTCACACCGTTGGACGTGACGCCGCCCCAGGTGACACCGGTGTTGGGATCGGTAGCCCCGGCATAGGACAGGATCGAGTTGCTCAGCGGGCGACGTGAACCGGTCAGGGTCCAGCCCAGTGAGCCGATCTTGCTGCTGTAGGCCACGCCGCCCAGCCAGTTGGGTACCTTGAAGTTATCCGGTGTACGACCGATATCGATGTTCCACACCTCGTTTTTCCAGCCCGCCGCCATCATCGTGCCGTTGACCGATTGCGAGCGGTCATCGCAGCCAGAGAAGTCAGGGCCATTGGTACCCTTGCGATTGACCTCCACAGCACAGGTGCCGTAGTTCTCGCGCACGAGTCCGTCCGGGTCGGCATCGAATTTTCCTGCATCCATATTCAACTGTTCTGCGCGCAGAAAACCGCTGCCATCGGCCACCGGCAGGTCCAGTTGCAGGATGGTGGTTCGGGTGTCGGTGTCCGAAGTGCCGGCGGAAGCATCGTCCGAACGCCAGCCGTAGTCGGTATACAGATGAACTGTCGGATTTTGCCGCTGGTAGAGTTCGTCCACATCACTGCGCAAGCTACGGGCCAGCCACTCGTCATCGTCCTTTTCACGACTGGCCATGGTCATGGCGCGATTGTCCCGGGGGTTGCCTTGCTCAGGGGTAATCAGCCCTGCGGCGGCCATGCTTTTGGCATAGTAGTCCAGTGCCTTTTGCGGCTCCCTGGCCGACATCAGCCGCGCCGCGTCGCGATACATCAGCGGGTCAGCCTGCGGTGATTGCAACAATTGGGCATAGATGGCCTGGGCCTTTTCAGGCTCACCCACGGCGGCCCAGGCATTGGCTACCCGACGTTGCTGTGAAGGGGTCAATGGCGTGCCGGGGGCAGGGGTAAACTGTGTCAGTTGCTGACGAGCCGAAGGCAGCTGTTTGCTGGCAATCAGGGTTTCGATCTGGCCCAGGCGCGCATCAATGTTGCCCGGTTCTTTTTTCAGCACCTGGCTGTAGAGGTTTTGCGCCTGTTCATAGTCACCACGCTCCTGGGCCCAGCCAGCGATGGTCATCAGATCGTCGTTGTCCGAGTTCTGCATCAACAGGGCAATCGCTTGCGGCTCTTGCCCGGCGGCGCGCAGACTTTCAGCCCGGGCCACCAGTACATTGCGTTGCAGCCGCGTATCAAGATCACGCATGGAGTCGCTCCATTGCGCCTTGGGCAGTTGTTCCAGAACGCTCAAGGCACTGGCATCGCGCTCGGTACTTGATAGGTACAACGCGTAGGCATAAAGCGCTTCAGGGTTGCGACCCTGACGAGTCATCAGCTGTTTGAAGCTGTCATCAGCGGCGCCCGGCTGGTTGATTTCGCGCTGGGCGTTGGCCAGACGATAAGTGACCCAAGGCTCATCGGGGCTGAGGTTACGGATTTTGCTGAGCAAGGCGACCACTTGCGGCCAGTCCTTGCGCTCGGTAGCGGCATCGGCCTGACGGTTCAGTTCGTCAAGTTCGATGCTCTGGCGCAGGCTGGCAAATTCCTTCTGGCTGGCAGGCGGCAGGCGATCAAGGAAAGCCTTGGCCTTTTGCGGGTCTTGCGCGCTGTACAGACGCATCAGCCCACGCACCGCACTGCCATTGCCGGGCTCAAGACGACGGGCCTGCAACAGCAAGGCTTCGGCCTGGATATCGTCGTGCTCGGCCTGGGCCACGCTGGCCAGGCCTATGAGTGGGTCGGCATCGCCGGGCTTGGCCTTGCGTGCCTGGGTAAAGGCCGTGCGCGCCGCTGCCGGGTTATGTTGTTCAAGGGCCTTGTCGCCCTGACTGAGCAGCATGCGGTAGCGGCTGGCGTCCATCAGGTCTTGCCACTTGCTGATATTGGATGTGTCCTGTTCTTTGCTGCGAGCGGTGGCAAAGTTGCTGTTGGCTTCGGCATAGCGGCCCTGGCGAAACTGCGCCATGCCCAGGGCACCGTAAAGGGTCGGGTCGTCGGGGTATTGTTTTAGAGCGCGGCGCAGCAGGCCTTCGGCGGCTGCCGGGCTGCGCGACTGGTCGATCATTTGCTTGCCCTGGGCGCCGGCGGTCCATGCCGGGTCATTCAGCAGGCTTTGCTGCTTTTGCAGGTTTTTATTGGCCTCGCCAATCAGCGGCGAATTTGGATAGCGCGCAATAAAGCCCTGCCAGGCCTGTGCCGATGTGCGATCCACCGGCAATGTGCTGAGGTAGGTGTATTCACGCTCAGCCGCAGCATTACTGGCGACCGGGTCTTTGGCCAGTTGCTGCAGGACGATCAGGGCTTCTGGCGCACGGTCTTCGCGGAACAACAGGTCGGCCAGGGTTTGACGCAGGCCGGGGTTACCCGGGTACTGTTTGTCCAGGCTGCGCAGTTGCTCGATGACCTGTGCACGCTGGCCCTGGATATTGCTGCGGATGCGCAGGTATTCCAGTGCCGTGGCAAAATCCGGCGGGGCATTGCCAAACAGTCGCTCGAAAATCGCCACGGCTTCTTCAGGACGACCGGCCGCAGCAAACAGGCGCGCCTGTTGCAGGTCTTTCTGGCTTTGTGGGTCTTGCAGCTTCATCAGGCTCTGGGCCTGACGCAGTGCCGCCGAATCAGGGGCAACATTTTGCAACTGGGCCAGACGCTGCCTGGCCAGCTCCGGGTTTTTCTCCAGCAATGCCTGGCGTATCGACGCCACCAACGCTTGCGGGTTGTTGGGTGAGATCAATTGCAGCCGTGCCAGCGAGTCACGCACCAGGTCTTCGCGGTACATGGCTTCGCCGATCCGAACCTGCTCCAGCAGCCATTGTTGCTGCTCCTGCACCGTGCTCGGCTGTGCAATGGCTGCAGTGGACAACCCACCGAGCAGGAACGCCCACGTTGTTATTTTTGGCATGTTTTGATCCACGAAGGTAAAAGCTGCCCATCCTTGTCAAAGCGATAGCGTTGTTCATCCCAGCCCTGGCCGAACAGCAGCAGTGACTGGTTGTAATAGGCATCGGCCGCAGGCGGCTGTTGCTTGATCCGTTCCTGTTGAACCGCCAGCGCGGGGGAGTCCAGGCTGGACAGTAACGGCAGCATGGCGGCGGAAAACCCTACCGGCCCCGTGCCGGTGTATTTGCCGGTAACGGCATTGACGCTTTCTGGCACATAGCTCAGGGTTTGGGTGAGGTTGGCCATGGGCGCAAAATGTTGTTGCAGTGGCTGGCGACCGGCCGCGTCCTGGGCCAGCATGCCAACCCACAGGTAGACGCGAATGGCATCGTAGTCCCCCAGCGAACCCTCCTTGCTGTCCGGTGCCCAACCGCCACCGGCTTTCCACTGCAGCCAGTCCGGGGCAAAGCCTTTGGGCGAAGTCTCTATCAGCATGCGTTGCTGGTTGCTCGCCAGTTCGGCCCAGATCGGTGATATACGCGCAAAACGGGCCAACAGTTGCGGTGGCAAATAGCTGGGGTTCAGGCGCCAACCCTTGGGGCTGTCAAAACCCACATCCCCGGGCAACAGCATCAGGCCCAGCCCGGGCAGCTTGCGCAGGCTTTGCGCAGCGCTGCGCCAGAGCATGTTCTGCCCAAGCGCGACATACTCGGGCCACTGCCACAGCCGGCCGGCTTCGAGCAGGCTGTAGGCGATCCACAGGTCGGCATCGCTGGCATTGTTGCTGTCCAGGATCTGCCACTTGCCGTTTTTTGCCAGACCCCATTGCCAGGCTGGCAGATGAGCCTCAAGGCTGCCACCGGCGAGGTTATTGCGGGTCCACTCGAGAATCCTCGCAAAACTCTTTTTGTCGTTGCCCAGCAAGGCAAAAAACAACCCGTAGCTTTGACCTTCCGAGGTGGTGATCATTTGCGCCGACGAGCCATCGATAATCCGCCCGTCGCTGCTCATCATGGCCTTCTTGTAACTGTCCCAGGCGGGCCAGTCACAGGATTGCGCACTCGCCACCTGAGGCAATAGCCCCAGGGTCGAGCTCAGGGTAAGTGCCGCCAGTCGCTTCATGGCGTTAGTCATGCTTGTTCAGGCGACGGTTGGCCGCCCAGCTCAAGGCACGCCACAGCAGGAAGGCGCTGAGCAGAACGCTGATCACGGCCAGCACGGTCAGTAGCACCGGGTGCTCGGAGAGCTGGTACCACAGCAACAGGTACCATGGCAGGTTGCCAACAAAGTACTGGTCACCCACCAGTTGGCTGTAAACACCGCTGCTGCGGATCAGTGCCGCGGAGCCCGCTACTGCGTCCAGCTTGCCGCTGTCACCGAGGATTTCGCGCAACAAGTTGTAGTCTGCATCGTCATTGGCCAACATTGCCACGACACTGCGCTGGTTATGGGTCGGGGACTGCATGCCCAGGATAGCTGCAATCGGGGCCTGCGCTGTGACTTCCACCTTGTTGGCTGGCACGTTGCGTGCGTCGGTCGACGGCGTGCGACGAATGTTGGCATCAATACCGGTGGTGCCATGTGGCTGTACCAGCATGTCACGCTGGCGTTGCAGCAATACGCTCAAGTCCGGGTTATCGCGCAGGTCTGGTGCCATTTGTCCCAGTACCAGCAGGTCGGCATCTTCCTTGGAGGCGGATTGCCAGTCATCGGTCAGGCGCAAGCCGAACGCCGGGTAGCCGGAACGCGCAGAAATGCTGGCCACGGTTTCAAGCAGGGTGCTGATTTGTGTCGGTGTGGTGTCTTTGGGTACGACAACGATGGATTCGGACATGTCGGCCATGCGGCTGAACGGGAAACCACTGCGGGCAAAGGCTTTGAGGTCCGGCATGCTGATGTAGTGGTAGTAGCCGGACATATCGATGGTGGAGTCCTCATCGATAATTGCCTGGGTGTTGGCCGGCAGGATGGTCTGGCAGCGATCTTTCTGTGAACTGCCCATGGTGCTGGCAAAGTTGAAGTCGAAACGCAGACGGTTACGGTCGCCAATTTTCAGCGAAGGCACGATCAGTTTGTCATTGACGTTGGCTGAGTCGTTGGACAGCACCGACAGGCGCAGTTCTTCGAGGTTGCTGGTGTCTTTGCGCAGCAATGGCAGGCTGGTGAGGAACTGGTCATTGAGGCTGATATTCAAGCGCGAATCATCATTGGCCGACGGCGCGGTGTAGCGGTACTGGGTGCGCAGCGGGATACCCTGGTTGCGCCAGACAAACAGGTCAGGCGGCAGGTTGACGTCCAGGGTGATGGCGCGTGGCACCAGCCCGCTGACTTGCAGTTGTTGCGGGTAACTGACCAGTTCGGCAAAACGCACAGGGCGGTCGGTACGCATCCACGCCGGAGCATCGTAGGGTTTGCGCGGTTGCAGTTCCTGGACCTTGTCGATGGTCACACGGGAACCGCGCATCAGGTTGCCGCCCAGGGCCAGGGCCTTGGCGGCTGTAGCCAGGTCTTCTTCGTTGCGACCCATGACCAGCAGGATTTTGCTGTAAGGCGCATCAGGGTGGTTGATCATTTCGACCACAGGCGCGGTCACGGCCGGGAATTTCTCCAGATCGCTCATAAATGCAGGGCGGTGATCGTTGGTGGCAAACACCACGGTGGGCTGGACGGCATCCTTGTCTTGCACGCCTGGCAGGGTATCGAACACGACCGGGAAATTGGCCCCGCGCCAGTTGGACTGGCTACCGAAGTAGGAAGCCAGAATCGCGGCGGCTTTCTGTTCGCCCAGGGTCGGGTTGGCCGCGAAGACAAACGGCAGTTCGAGTTTGCCGCTGTTGCGCGGGTCGAAAAACGGCAGCGGGAAAAACGCCAGATCGTTTTGCAGGCTCAGCGCCTGTTCCTGCAGGGTAATGCTGCTGCCACGGCTGATATTGACCCACAGGGTGCTGTTGGCCGGGTCTTCGCAGAATTCGGTGTAATGGCCGACAAACTCCAGGCGTACGCGGTTGAAGTCCGAAATCAGTCGCGGATCAAGGGCCATCTTTTGCGTGGTTTTACGCCCCAACTGGTCCTTCTCGATCGGCAGCACGCCCATCAGCACATCGTTGAGGTAAACCCGGATATGGGAAACCGTCGGGATCAGCGAAGGCGAGGGCGTGTATTCCAGCTGCAGGCTGGCGTCGCTGGCAATGCGGTCCCGGCGCATGCCGAATTCCACCTGGTCGGCGCTGTTGATACCCAGCAGCAGGGAGTCACCGGGGCGCCCCAGTTGCTCAAAGGTATAGGTCACCGGCCAGCTTGGCAGTACCTGATCGGTTTGTGCAAATGCAGGTTTTGGCAGCGTTTCGGCCACTGGTGAGCTCCCCGGCAAAGGCAGGGGGGCCGACATCAGCTGTGAGGCGAAGGTCATCAGCGCTAGGCTGGCGAAAATGGTTTTTTTGGTTATACGACTCATGATCTGCTCACTGGCCGGGAAATAAGAGGGGTGGAGGTGGGCATGCGCGGCAAAAAGCTGCCCAGCCACTGAAAGATGTGCAGGAAAGGTTTTGCCAACACGCGGACCCACGCCGGCAGGTATTCATACAGGCGGTAATAACCCTTGATGCCCAGGGCCAGGATCTCCTTGAGACTCTGGATCGGCTTGTCGGCTTCAAAACCGCTGTTGTGATCAAGCCAGGCATCGGCGCGGCCAAAGGTGCATTGCACGAAGGCAATTTTTTCTTCGGCCGGTAACCGGGCAAAGCTGAGACCAATAAAACGTTCGCTGGAACGGGTCAGGGTGCCGGTGAATACAAACTCGCGGTTGCCGCGTTGCAGAATCAGTGAAACCGGCGTGCCGACGGGCAATTGCAGAGCCTGGCTCAGTTGCAGGCCGACGCCACCGTCGGAGTAGTCCACCAGCTCACAAGGGTAGCTGTGCCCGTCAGCCAGTTTCACCGCCCCCGGCAAGCGCGCGAGTACCCGGTGGGTGTTGCGCACCTGGCGTACTTCCGCGGCAACTGCAACCGCAGCCCCGATGATCAGCAGGTTGTAGATCACCCACAGGACGCTGACGATCACGGTGAAGATTTCATCCCTGGGGCCATAGAACAGGCGCCAGACGGCAAAGCCCAGGCCGAGGATGTTCAACACCGACAAAATCAGATAGGGCTTGGCGGTCTGCCAGTCGAACTGGTTTTCCTCCATCATGCCGCCCTTGGCCGTGACGTTGAATTTGCCCCGTGACGGGCTGAACAAGGCCACCGTGGTCGGCCGTGCGATGTACCAGGCCAGCACGGTTTCATACACCTCGCCCCAGAATGTCTGGCGGTAGGCGCCTTGCATCCGCGAGTTGGTCAGGCTGGCGTGGATCATGTGCGGCAGCACATACAACAGGATCATCGCCGCCGGGGCGTAGATGATGTAAGCGTGGAAGAACAGGAATGCCAGGGGCGCAGTGAGGAACACCAGCCGCGGCAGTCCCACCAGAAAGTGCATCATGGCGTTGGTGTAGCAGATGCGCTGGAAGATCGTCAGGCCCTTGCCCAACAGCGGGTTGTCAGTGCGGAAAATCTGCACCATGCCCCGCGCCCAACGGATGCGCTGGCCGATATGCGCCGACAGGCTCTCGGTCGCCAGCCCCGCCGCCTGCGGAATACGCAGATAGGCCGAGGTCCAGCCATTGCGGTGCAGACGCAAGGCGGTATGGGCATCTTCGGTCACGGTTTCGACAGCAAAACCGCCGATGGAGTCAATTGCGGTACGCCGCAGTATGGCGCAGGAGCCGCAGAAGAACGCGGCGTTCCACATGTCGTTGCCGTCCTGGATCAGTCCGTAGAACAGCTCGCCTTCGTTGGGGCGGTTACGGAAAGTACCCAGGTTTCGCTCGAACGGATCCGGCGAGAGGAAGTGGTGCGGGGTTTGCACCAGCGCCAGTTTCGGATCGCGCAGAAACCAGCCAACCGTCAATTGCAGGAAGGAGCGGGCAGGCATGTGGTCGCAGTCGAAAATCGCCACCAGATCGCCGTCGAGCAATTTCAGGGCATGGTTGAGGTTACCCGCCTTGGCGTGACGGTTGTCGGTGCGGGCGATGTAGTTGATACCCACTTCCTCGGCGAAGGTCTTGAAACTTGGGCGGTTACCGTCATCGAGCAAATGGATGCGCAGCTTGTCTTTCGGCCAGTCGATACCCAGCGCCGCATACACCGTGCCACGGGTAACCGACAATTCTTCGTTGTAGGTGGGAATCAGCAGATCCACTACCGGCCACTGATCGGTGTCTGCCGGCAGCTGTGCCGGTTTGCGATTGAGCGGCCATGAGGTTTGCACATAACCCAGCAACAGGATCAGCCAGGTATAGGTTTCGGCCACCAGCAAGGTCAGGCCGCAGACCAGATCGAAGGTGTCGTTCCAGTTCAGGGTCGAGGTATAGCGCCACCACAGATAACGGCACGACACGATGACCGAGAGCACGATCAGCAATAATGTAGGGAAGCGCCCCGGCATGCGCCGGACCAGCATGGCCAGCATCCACAGCAAGACGACAAACACCAGTTGCGCAAGGAAACCGAACGGTTCGGTAATGCACAGCACAATCAACGCCAGGGCCAGTACGCCCATGGCGATATACAGGCCCTTGCGCAGCGGCCATTGAATGTTGTCCCACCAGTGCGAGCCTTTGGTGACTTGCGGGCTGAGGGTGGTGGGCAAGCGGGCAAAGGCATTGGACAGCAGGTTCCATGGCCGTTGCACGATCATCAGCAAGGCCGAGAAAAAGCTGGCCGTGCGCTGGCGGAAGCGTTGCCGGCCGATCTGGTCCTGGTTGGGCGTTCGCACCAGCAGTAGCCACAGGGTTTGCACCGTGTAGCGTAGCGGGTCACCGATGGTCGAGGGCTTGTCCGCCAGGTGCGGATACAGGCGCCGGTGCTGTTCGCGCAAGGCTTGCCAGCGGGGTGATTCAAGGCGCAGGAAGATCCAGCCCAGCGCTTGAATCAGCGCCAGGGTGAAGGCGGTAAAACGGGTGCAGTTCTGCTCCCGCCGCAATCGTGTATAGGGGAACCAACGCCTGATCATTCAAGCCTCCTGCCGCGCAGCAGGCACCAACTGGCCAGGCTGATAATGTCCAGGGCAATCAGGCTGGAGGGCGCATAGCGCCCGGCAGGCTCGCTTCTGGCCAGGGCCTCGGCCATGGCTTCATCGGCATGCAGGTTGACTGGCACCAGTGCATGGGCATAACGCTGTTGCCAGATCAGCAGCAGATCGCGCTGCAACTGGCTGGCGGCATCGAAGCGATTGACCAGAAACAGCGGGGTCTGCGTCAGCTGCGGTTGCAACAGCACATGGCAGGCAGCATCGGCGTTGGTAACCATCATCGAGAGTGCGCAGTGCGGGTTGGTCATATGCCCAGGCAAGCGTTGCGGCAGGTCGAAGAGTATCCAGTCAAACGCGTTCGCCAGCGCAGCCTGGCGCTGGCTCCAGAGCTTTGGCTGTTCAATCAGCAGGGCATCGAGGGCAAAAAGCTCGCTCGGCTTCAATTGGCCATAGGGCAGCACGCACAGGCCTGGCTCTACCACCCAGGCGTGTTCGTGCCAGGGTTGCCGGTCAAGGGTCGCCCGCGCCCAGCCTTCACGGGGGGCAAGGTCCATATTGAAGTGCAGGCCCAGGGAGTTCTCCGGGCACATGTCCACCAGCAGCACTTTCTGCCCCAGCTCATGCAGCGCATGGCCAAGGGCCGCCAGGGTTGAGCTGGTGCCCACGCCACCCCGCACGCCACGCAAACTCATGCTGATCATGGGGTTTGCTCCGTGTCCTTGGCCAGCAACGGGGGCTGCTTGTACTGCGCCTCTAGATAGGCCAGCAACGGCCAGCGCTCAAAGGCCTGCAACAGCTCCATGTGTGCCGACACATCGACATATTCCAGGGCATGCAGCTCCATCATGGATTTAAGCCGGGCAATATCATCGGCCCGTTCTTTGCGCGAAAGGATATCGGCGCTTATTTGAACCGCTGTGGGTAAGGCAGCCATCCGCCGTTCTCCTTGATTCGCACATAAGGTTTGCCGTTGTAGTCGAGTACTACGGTCCCTGAGTTTTCCGATACTTTCGCGGTTTTCGGCAGATCGGTGAGCAGCCTGGACCAGTCCACGGTCTGGCCATTGCTCAGCGCCGGATCGGCGTACAGGCGAGCTATGATTTCTGCCACGGCCAGGTAGCTGCTGGGTTCACTGACGTGGATAGGCTGGGTTTGCGCGTTGTCGCCCATATTGATCAGCCTGATACCCACCGGTACATGGGTGATGGAGTCACTGGGGATTTCGCGCATGCCGGCTATCTGCATGCGGTCACCGTGCAGCGCTGCGCCATGCTCAGGGACGATGGCTACCACGACGCGACGGCCACTTTTTTCCAGCTCTTTAAGGAAGGCATTAAGATCGTCGAGAAGGATCTGCGCCCGGCTGCGGTAGTCAGCGGCCTGGGTGCCGCCATCGGACTGCACCTGGCGGTTACCGTCGTGCAGGCTAGTGGTGTTGTAGAACAGCGCCATATTGGGTGAGTCTTCAGTCATGCGGTGCTGCCACCACTTGCTCAGCACATCACGGTCGCGCCAGATCGGCGAGCCATCAAAACCGACATAGGTACGCGGCAGGCCTGCGGGTACAACACCCAGAGCCGGAGGAGGCAACTGGCCCTGTTCACGCACTTCCTGCAGGAAACCGTCGAATTCACCGGTGTGGTTAAGCATCAGCTCATTGGAAAAGCCCAGCTTGCGCAAGTCATCGAACAACAGGCACTGATCCGCTGGTTGTTTGTACAACTGCGCATGGGAGGTCTGGCCGCAACTGGCGCGCAGCAAGCACGGTCGCGGCGCTGGCTGACTGGGCTGCTTCGAGCAATGCATCACGGTTTTCGAACAGGTACCAGTGCTTGGACATTGACGGCGCACCCTCCAGCACGGAGCGCTCGGCAAGATAAACGTGCTGATCGTCCGCTACCCGGGGCTGGGTATCGACCTCGGTTTGCGGGATCAGGCGCAAGGTCGCGTCCTGGTCCGACAACTTGAACTCCTGCCCGGCGCTAACGCCCAGATCGCTGTGCCAAAAGTGCAACTGATAGCGCAGGTCGCCGTTGTAGCGGTACAAGCGACTTAAACCGGACAGGGTTTGATTGAGTTGCAGCAACTGCGCATGCAGCAGCGCTGCCTCGCCATGGGTAATCACCAGCAATGTGGCGTTGCGCTCCAGCAGCCAGGAACGCATGCGCTCGAACCAACGTTGCAATTGGACCGCTGTGGTGGTCTCAGCCCAACTGTTGGCAGGCAGCACCAGCAGGATCTGGCTTGAAGGGGCGGTACCGGCACGCGCAAGGTCGCGGTTCAACGTGGCCAGCCCAGGCACGATGACTCTTGGTGCGATCTCGAACAGCTTGAGTTTTTCCGGCCCGCGATCGGGCGCCATGTCGTTGACCAGGCCTTGTGCGTAGCCGGTGCTGGCAATCAAGGTTGCCGGCACGCTTTCGGGTATGTTTTCAAGAAATTGCCGAGCAAGCAGTTTTGCGTCAGCGGAGTGATCGACCGTGACCCAATACAAGCCGCCTGCGCGCAACACAATGTGTTGATCCGGCAATCCGCCTATGGCCAAACTGATATGAACCAAGCGTAACGTCCCCCAAGGATGAACAGGTGTTAAGGCGTTCGGGTACTGCCAGCCATCACCTGTCTATTTCTTTAGGTGTCAATAGAATGACTGTCAACATTTAGCCCGTTACGTCTCAGTTGTTTCTTCTTGTACTGTGTGCTGTGCATCATTTATGACAAGCGTAGTACTACACTCGAATGAGTGTAAGAAAGCGCGTACTTTATCATCTGAAACATCTGGTTGAGTGGCTTGAGACTGAGGATCGTCAAAAAAATAACGGCAATATGATTGTAGTCATTAAATTGGCTACTCGCCTGGAAAGGCTGATATTCGAGGGCTCCGCACCTCAGGCCAAGGTATTTGTAGGTAACGCTCGCGAGAAAACCGGCTAAAGGGAGAGGAAAGTACGCGCCCGGCTTTCTGAGAGTCCCATTGCGTGCTATTGCTTACGCGGGTTCATTGTGAACAGAGCCATTGTGATCAGGTTCGCCCTCAGAACCTGAACCTGCCACTGAAATAGCCATGAGGTGCAGATATGCCAGTCAAGCACGACTTGTTACAGGACTTGGGGTTCACTAAAGAGGCCGTCAGCAAGTTTCGCAGCGAAAACCCGCATCTGAATCAGCTGTTTGTACAGTACGGCGAAAAAGATGCCGAGGTCGTTGAAGCTGAAGCCAATGACGCCATAGGCGTCCCTGATGATGTACTGCGCACGCTCAAGGAGCAGCGCTTGCAGATCAAGGATAAAATCGCGCAGATCCTCAGCGCTTAAGTCACCGCAAGCTGCAGGAAGTAGATATGTCCCGAATCATCAAAATTGTTGCCACATTGCGTGCCAAACCTGGTCATGGCAAAACTGTCGAGCAGGCACTGCGCGCCTGTGTCGAAGGCTCACGGGCCGAACCGGGCTGCCGTTTCTATGACTTGCACGTGGATCGTACCGACCCCGAGCGTTTTGTCTTTATTGAAGGTTGGGCGGACATGGAGGCGATCGAGCATCATAAAACCACCCCGCACTACCAGGCGATGGCCCAGGCCGTGGGCGATCTATTGGCGCATCGCGAAGTGTTGTTGCTGGACGAACTGAGCGTTTAGGCCCGGTTCAAGTGCGCAACAGCCTGCGGCGGCCCTGAACAGGCCGCCGTTTTTATTGGCGGGCGTTTAAAAATGTGCGGCATCGATCTCGAACAGTGATTCGCTGCCAGCCCGTATTCCGTGCTCCAGGCTCAGTGTGCGAGGCAACAAGCGGGAGAAATAGAACTGTGCGGTCGCCAGCTTGGTGTCATAAAACCCGGGGTCGGTACTCCGCGAGCGCTGCGCCACATCGGCCATGCGTGCCCATAGCCAGGCATACGCCACATAACCGAACAGGTGCAGATATTCGACACAGGCGGCGCCTGTTTCATTGGGGTTGGCCCTGGCCCGTGCCTGCAGCCAGTCACTGACGTCCTCAAGACGCTGCACTGCGTCCAGCAGTTCGCTGGCATAAGGCTTGCCGGGCCGGGTCGCGAAGTCACGGATGTGTGCGGTAAACAGGCGCAGGCTTGCACCGCCATTGGCGATCACTTTTCGGCCCAGCAAATCCAGCGCCTGGATGCCGTTGGTGCCTTCATAAATCTGCGCAATGCGCACATCGCGAACCAGCTGTTCCTGGCCCCATTCGCGGATATAGCCATGACCACCAAAGACTTGCTGGCCCAGCACGCAACTGTCGAAACCGGTATCGGTAAAGAAGGCCTTGGCCACTGGGGTCAGCAAGGCTACCAGCGCAGTGGCTTGCTGCTGCTCCTGCGGCTCGGTAGAGAACTTGGCCAGATCCAGTTGTTGGCCCACATAGCTGGCAAATGCCCGTCCACCTTCGGTCATGGCCTTCATGCTCAGCAACATGCGTCGCACATCGGGGTGGACGATAATCGGGTCGGCAATCTTCTCCGGTGCCACGGCTCCGGTCGGGGCACGACTTTGCAGGCGCTCGCGGGCATAGGTGCGGGCATTCTGGTAGGAGGCCTCGGCGCAGCCAATGCCCTGGATGCCGATCGACAGACGCTCGTAGTTCATCATGGTAAACATCGCGGCCAGGCCCTTGTTGGCTTCACCGATCAACCATCCCTGTGCGCCGTCAAAGTTGATCACGCAGGTTGCCGAAGCCTTGATCCCCATCTTGTGCTCGATGGAGCCGCAGCTCACCGCATTGCCTTGTCCGAGTGAACCATCGTCATTTACCAGCACCTTGGGAACCAGAAACAACGAAATGCCCCTGGGCCCTGCTGGCGCATCCGGCAGCTTGGCCAGCACCAGATGGATGATGTTTGCGGTCAGGTCCTGATCGCCGCCGGTGATGAATATCTTGCTGCCGCTGAGGCTGAAACTGCCGTCAGACTGCGGTTCGGCGCGGGTGCGGATAATCCCCAGATCGGTGCCGGAATGGGCCTCGGTCAGGCACATGGAACCGGCCCAGCGGCCTTCGTACATCGGTGGCAGGTAACGGCTTTTGAGGGGTTCGCTGGCGTGGGCATCGATGGCAAGGCAAGCACCGCTGGTTAGCGCCGAATAAAGGGCAAAACTGGAGTTTGCGCCGTAGAGCATTTCTTCAAATTGCACGGCGAGCATTTTCGGCATGCCCAGGCCGCCAAATTCAGGATTGCCCGACAGGCCTACCCAGCCGCCTTCGATGTAGGTGTTGTAGGCTGACTTGAAGCCTTCAGGTGTGGTGACCTGGCCCGCCAGCCAGTGTGCGCCTTCTTCGTCGCCACTGCGGTTGAGCGGGGCGATCAGTTGGCCGGTGACCTTGGCGGCTTCCTCAAGTATGGCGTCGGCGGTATCGGCGTCGACGTGGTCGGCCAGGGCTGGCAGCCTGGCCCAGAGTGCGGGGGCTTCGAAGACTTCGTGCAGGACAAAGCGCATATCGCGCAGGGGGGCGTTGAATTCAGGCATGAAAAACCTCGTTTTTTGCAGCTGAAGGCATTCTGTGGGAGCGGGCTTGCTCGCGATTTGGGCGCCGCGGCCTGTCTGGGTAACCGAGGCGACACCTTCGCGAGCAAGCTCGCTCCCACAGTGGGTCTATAGGGGGCAGTTACAGTGCTTTGGCCATATCACGCAGCACGAACTTCTGGATCTTGCCCGTGGAGGTCTTGGGCAGCAGGGTGAACACCACCGTACGCGGCACTTTGAACCCGGCCAGGTGATCGCGGCAAAAGGCAATGATCTCGGCCTCGCGCACCTGCTGATGATCGGCCTTGAGAGTGATAAAGGCGCAAGGCGTTTCACCCCACTTTTCACAGGGCCGCGCCACCACGGCCGCCTCCATGACGCCCGGGTGTCGGTAGAGCACACCCTCGACCTCGATGGTGGAAATGTTCTCGCCACCGGAAATGATAATGTCCTTGAGCCGGTCGCGAATTTCGACGTAGCCGTCCGGGTGGCACACGGCAAGGTCACCGGTGTGGAACCAGCCGCCTTCGAAGGCTTCGGCCGTGGCGCTGGGATTCTTCAGATAGCCCTTCATTACCGTATTGCCGCGCATGAAAATCTCGCCCATGGTCTCGCCGTCACGGGGCGTCGGTACCAGGGTTTTCGGGTCGGCCACCATCACGCCTTCCAGCGTCGGGTAGCGCACGCCCTGGCGGGACTTGATCTGCGCGCGTTCGGCCAGAGGCTGCGCATCCCACTTTTCATGCCAGGCACAAATCGTCACCGGACCATACACCTCGGTCAGGCCATAGACGTGGGTGACCTTGATGCCCATTTCTTCCACGGCACCAATCACCTTGGCCGGTGGCGCAGCACCTGCGACCATCGCATGCACCGGGTGGTCGATGGCAGCCTTGGCGGACTCGGGCATATTGACCAGGGCGTTGAGCACAATCGGTGCACCACACAGATGGGTGACCTGATGCTCGCGAATCAACGTGAGGATCTTTTGCGGGTCAACCCGGCGCAGGAACACATGCACGCCAGCCAGCGCGGTGATGATCCATGGGTAGCACCAGCCGTTACAGTGGAACATCGGCAAGGTCCACAAATACACCGGGTGATTGCCGATGGCCCAGACCATCTGGTTGCCCAGGGAATTGAGGTAAGCACCGCGATGGTGATACACCACGCCCTTGGGGTTGCCGGTGGTGCCGGAGGTGTAATTGAGGGCAATGGCCTGCCATTCATCTGCGGGCCATTGCCAATCAAACTCGGGATCGCCTTCGGCCAGCAGCGCTTCATAGTCCAACTGGCTGACCGGCTGGCCTTCACCGTATTCGGGGTCATCCACATCAATGATCAGCGGCGGGTGATCGAGCATGGCCACGGCCGCATGCACTACGTCATGGAACTCGCGATCGGCAATCAGCACCTTGGCTTCGCCGTGGGCGAGCATAAAGGCGATGGCTTCAGCATCGAGGCGAACATTGAGGGCATTGAGCACCGCGCCGATCATGGGCACGGCAAAGTGCGCTTCAAGCATCGCCGGGATATTGGGCAGCATCACCGCTACCGTATCGCCCTGGCCAATCCCGCGCCCGGCCAGGGCACAAGCCAGGCGGCGGCAACGACTGTAGGTCTGCGCCCAGGTGCGGCGGATGGCGCCGTGAATCACGGCAGGGTAATCGGGGTAGACGCTGGCTGTACGTTCGATAAAACTCAGCGGAGACAGGGCAATATGGTTTACGGCAGTCGGCTCAAGGCCGTGCTCAAAAATCGACATGAAGGTCATTCCGGTGGCTGATTGTTAGCTCTATGGCTGCCTGCTCTGCCGATGGCGAGCGGGTCAGTTTTATGTCCGGTCTGACTTATAGCTCACTCCGGGTTTGATATGGAAGTAATACCTAAGCAATATAGTAGTTGTACTATATAAAGAAAAATTCGCTCAAGTCCTGGATGCCCAATGCCGATCGCGCTGCTTCCCCATGACCCTCAACCCTCTGTAGTGCTTGATAGAGACGGCTTGGCGCTGGCAGCCAACGACGCACTGATCCGCCTGCTGGCGGGCAAGGCGTTGAGCCAGGCGCGCGCTCTGTTGCCGGGCAATCTGCCGGAGCTGGTACGCGCCTGCCTCAAGCAGGGCAGAGCCATCGAGCAGGTAGAGGCGCAAAGTGCTCAGCAGGTCTGGCTCTGGACGCTTATTCCCGACCCCGACAGCCAGTGTGTGCTGGCCCGCGGGCGTGAAGCGAGTACAGAACTGCTGGCCGGGCGAGAGGCGGCCAAAGCCCGACGCCTGTACCGGCTGATTACCGAAAACACCACGGACCTTATCTCGCGCCATACGCCTGACGGGCGTTTTCTGGATGCCTCGCCGGCGTCCTGGACCCTGCTTGGCTACTGGCCCGAAACGCTGCGCGGGACCCTGGCCCAGCGCCTGTTTCATGCTCACGACCTGAAGCTGGCGCTGCGTCAGGCCCGTGATGCCCTGCAACTCGACGGCTATCACACCATGACCTACCGCATTCGCCATCAGGCAGGGCATTACCTGTGGTTTGAAACAGCCAGCCGGGCAATTCGTGAAACCTACACCGGGGCGGTCGTCGAAGTGGTCAGTGTGTCGCGGGATATCACGGCCCGCGTCCAGGCTGAAGAGAACAAGCGGCGTCTGGCTGAAGTGGTGGAAGCCAACCCTGATCCGGTGCTGTTTATCGACCCGGCTGGCGGGGTGTCGTACCTCAACCCGGCGGCACGGCGTCTGCTGGGTCTGCTGCCTGCAGAAGGCATGCCCGCATTGGCTGATTTTTTGACCGCGCAAGTCTTGGCTACCCTGGAGAGCAACGGCTGGCACAGTGCAGAGGCGCAGGGTTTGTGGAGTCACGAGACCCGTTTGTTGCCCTTGAATGGCGAGCCTTCGGTGCCGGTGTCGTTACTGCTGCTGGCTCATCGCTCGACTGCCGGAGAGCGGTTTTTCTCGCTGGTGGCACGGGATATGCGCGAGCGTGAACTGCGCGAAGCCCAGCAGCGCCATCATCAGGATGAAATGGCCCATACCGCGCGCCTGGTCACACTGGGCGAACTGGCATCGGGGATTGCCCACGAAATCAATCAACCGCTGGCGGCAGTGGTCAATTACGCCAATGCCAGCCAACGTTACCTGCAAAGCCTGGACAGTAATCCTGCCGCAGTCGAGCGTGTGGCCCAGGGACTGGAGCGGATCAACCTGCATGCCAATCACGCCGCGCAAGTGATCAAGCGCCTGCGCGGTTTTTTGCGCAAGGGCCGGCGTAACCTGCAAGCGCTGGATATCAGTGAGGTGGCGCGCCAGGCCGTCAGCCTGTGTGCCTGGGAGGCCGGGGAACGAAATGTCACTATCGAGCTGCAGTTGCCGGAGTCCCTGCCATGGGTATACGCCGACCGGGTGTTGCTGGAGCAGGTGCTGCTCAACCTGTTGCGCAATGCCATAGATGCAAACAACGAGCAATTACCGGGTCAGCTTTCGCGGATCATCCTGCAGGCTCAAACCCTTGATGGCGCCACCCTGCAAATCAGCGTGCAGGATCAGGGGCCGGGGGTAAGCGCCGGGGAGCTTGAGCAGTTGTTCACACCGTTTTACACCAGCAAGGCAGAAGGTCTCGGGCTGGGTTTGTCGATGAGCCGCAGCATCGTCGAAGGCTTTGGCGGTGAACTCAATGCCCGACCACAAACCAGCGGCTTGCTGATGTGCTGCTGCCTGCCATTGATGGCTTCACTCAACACGACAAGAGAGTAACGATGACAACCCAAACCCGGCCTGTGGTGTATGTGGTGGATGACGATCAGGGCATGCTCGACTCGACGGTCTGGTTGCTCGAGTCCGTGGGCCTCAATGCGCTGGCGTTTACAAGCGGGCAGGCCTTTCTTGACGCTTGCGACCCGACCCTGTGTGCCTGTGTGGTACTGGATATCCGCATGCCGGCCATGGGCGGCCTGAATGTTCAGCAGGCATTGCGTGAACGAGGGATCAGGATGCCGGTGATCTTTGTCAGCGGGCATGCCGATGTGCCCATTGTGGTACGGGCTTTCAAGGCCGGTGCCCATGATTTTATCGAGAAGCCCTATAACCAGCAGTTGTTGCTCGACAGCGTACAGCAGGCCCTGAGTGGCGATACCGCGCAGCAAAGCGCCAGCCAGGAACAGACCGAACTTGAGGCCCGTCTGCAAAGCCTGACACCGCGTGAGCAAGATGTATTCATGCCTTTGGTCAAGGGCTGCACCACCCGTGAAATTGCCGCGCTGCTGGGGGTGAGTGCCAAGACTATCGACCTGTATCGCTCCCGGGTGATGAAGCGCATGCAGGCCCGGCATTTACCCGATCTGGTGGGCATGGCCATTGCTGCCGGGCTGGTTGATCCGCTCAGGTTGGGTTAGCCAGTAATGCCTCGACGCCAGCCATGACGGCAGGCGTGTCGGTGTGGGCGACGTTGAAGCGCATGCAGCGGCGCAGTTGCGGATCAAAACCGAACAGGATCCCGGGCGCGAGCACCAGGCCACGGGCAAGCGCCTGCTGGGCGAGGGTTTCGCCATCCAGCCCGGCAGGCAATGTGGCCCAGATAAACATGCCGCCGGCGTAGGGCGCGCTCAACCTGAAGCCCAGGCCCTGCAACCAGCCCGAAACCCTTGCACCACTGGCCTGCAGGCCTTGCACCACGCGCTTGCGGTGTTTGTGATAAGTGCCGTCATTGAGCATCGAGCACACCAGTTGCTCAAGCATTTCCGAAGTAATCCCGCCGCACATCAGTTTCATCTGGGTCAGCTCGGCGGCCATCTGCGCAGAGGCCACGACAAAGCTCACCCGCAGGTTGGCACTGAGGGTTTTCGAAAAACCGCTCAGGTAGGTCACTTGCTCCACGCCTGCCAGCGCCACCAGTCGAGGGGGCGGTTCTGGGTGCAGGTCGCCATAAAGATCATCTTCGATAATGGCGCACTCATAACGCTTGGCCAGCTCGAGCAGTCCGTAGGCCTGCCCGGGTGTGAAGGAGTGCCCGGTGGGGTTATGCAGCAGCCCGGTGGTGAGGTAAAGCGTTGGCCGGTGCTGGCTGAACAGGGTTTGCAGCGCTTGCAGGTCCAGCCCTTGGGCAGTGCGCTCCACAGTGATCACGCGCACGCCATGCAAGGCCAGGTTGGCGTGAAAATTGAAATAACAGGGCATGTCCAACAGCACGGTATCGCCGGGGCGCACGCGCAAGCGCAGCAGCATGTCGAGCCCCAGCACGGTATTGGCCGTGGTGATGATCTGCTCGACCCCCACATTCAGGCCCTGGCTCAACAGTTTCTGCTGCAAGGCCTGACGCAGCGGCAAATAGCCCGCCGGGTCACCATAACCGGTCAGTCGCAGGGCTGGCGAGCGACTGAGCTGGCGCATGTTGCCACGCAGGGCGCTGGCTTCCAGCCAGCTTTCCGGTAAATGCCCGCTGCCGGGGCGCAGGGCACCGCTGGCACCGGTCAGGGAGCGGCGCAAGACGCTGTGCAAGTCTTGCGGCAGCAGGTCAAGGGCAGTGGCGCGTCCGCTCTGCAGCGTTTTCGTCGCAACAAAGTAGCCCAGGCCCTGACTGGATGTGATTCTGTCCTGCCCGCGCAAGCGATCCAGGGCTTCGATCAGGGTGAATTTGCTGACGCCCCAGTGAGCAGTCATCTCGCGTGCCGAAGGCAGTTTGCTGCCGGGGTTGAGCAGACCCTGATCAATGGCCTGGCTCAAGGCATCAACAATCTGCTGGACCTTGGACAGGCCGGGTTGAAACGCAACGGTAGGTAAGTGCATGCAGGGCCTCGTACTTTACCGGTCATGCTACCAGTAAAGGTCGGTAAAGTTTGTCAGTGCTTGCTCTGCCAATAGCCAGCAGGGCCTGCCTAGACTGCGCGACCGTAATTTCTGGATTCAACCACCGTCATGGCCACGCAACTGACACTCGCTTCATTTCTGTATTTTCTGATGTTTTGCGCCACCATGACCTTCAGCCCCGGGCCCATGACCCTGCTCTTGATGGGGTTCGGCATGCAGCAGGGGCTCAAGCGTTCCATGCCGGTACAACTGGGAGCCAGCGCAGCGTATCTGGTGTCGATTCTTGTATTTGCCGTAGGCTTCGCCGAACTGATCAAGGGCAACCCGTTAATCAGTCGCGGGATCCAGTATGTGGGGGTTACGTACTTGCTGTACCTGGCGTACCGGCAGTGGACCAGCACCGGGTTGAAACTGGACAGTCCCGACACACTGCACAACGATTTTACAGGGCGCTTTGGCAAGGGCCTGCTCACCGGTTTCTCCAACCCGAAAACCATCGTCATGTTCAGCGCCGTATTCCCGCAGTTCGCCGGGCAGGGCAGTGATTCCCGAATGCTGGATCTGGCGGTACTGGGGCTGGCTTTTTTGCTGCTGCAGTTTGCCAGTGGTTGCCTGTATTGTTACTTCGGTCAACGTATTCGCCGGGTGCTGCAAAGCCCGTCGCGACAAGTGTTGTTGCAACGGGCTACAGCCTGCATGTTGCTGGGGGTTGCAGTGATGCTGGCGCGAGGCTTTACCCAGGGCTGAACCTGCCGGGCGCTGGTGCCATCACGCCGCCAGGGGCTTGCTGTTCAGGGACTTTTTGTATTCGGCTTTCATCGCTTCCATCTGTTTTCCCAGCTCATCGAGCACCGCTTTACCGAGCAACTTGCGGGCCTGGGGAAACATCTCGGTTTCTTCCTCTTCGATATGGTGCTCGAGGAGTTCCTTGACCACCTTTGCACGACCGGAGAATTCCAGAGAATCGGGGGCAGTTTTCTTAAGGTCAGGCAATACCAGGGAGTCCACAGTGCGGTGTTCTTCCTTCGCTTCGTGGTACATGACGGCTTGCTCTTTACCACCGGCTTTCTTGAAGACCGGGTAGAGGATTTCCTCTTCAAGGCGGGTGTGGATAGTAATTTCCATTTCCAGTTTGTTGAGCAGTTCAGTGCGTTTTTTCACGGCGCGCTCGGTGGAGTCGCTGAGCTGGCTCAAGATGGCCTTGACTCGTTTGTGGTCTTCCAACAGCAAATCGATGGCATTCATATTCACTCACCTGTCTCTTTCACGGATAGGGATGGGCCTTTATGCATGCGACCCTCAGGGGTGAATATTGCATTAGCTGTACCAACTTGAACGGACGATATAAAATTAATAAAAATCAATTAGTTAAGTTTTAAAGCTGACGTTTCTATTCGTGCAGAATGCATGTATGCCGCGCCCAGGTCATGCAATTCGCGAGTAGGTTGGCGTTAATGCGCTAAACGCGGAAATCCCCGCCGCATGGGGTATATTGCGAACTGTTTCTGCCTGTAATGAGATTGGTTTTGTCTACGATTGACTCCCCGCTACCGCCGCTTTCTTCCTTGGTGTTAAACCCGGTGCAAACGCCTGTGGCGCTTTATCTTCAGCGGCTGGCGCCGTCCAGCCGCCAGACCATGCGTTATGTCTTGCAGGAAGCGGCAGACCGCCTGGGCGCTGAAGACGTGGCGATTGATGAATTCCCCTGGCATCAACTGCAACCGGGGCATATCACCGCACTGGTGGCGGCGTTGCGTGAAGACGGTTACGCGCCAAATACCTCATCGCTCTATGTCAACGCCATTCGCGGCGTGATGAATCAGGCCTGGCAACAAAACCTGATCACTCAGGATCATTTGCTCAAGATACGCGCAGTCAAGGCGGGAGGCGGTTCGCGGCTGGTCAAGGGGCGTAACCTGCGGCGCAATCTGATTCGCGAACTGATGGACGTCTGTGCCGCAGACCCCCGTCCGCAAGGGCTCAGGGACGCGGCGATCATCGCAATTCTGTATGGCTCGGGGATGCGCAAGTCCGAGTCGGTGAATATGGACCTGTGGCAGGTCGATGTAGAACAGCGCAGCTTGCAGGTGCTGGGCAAGGGCAACAAGGAACTGATCAAGTTTGCACCGGCCTGGGCTTTCGAAAAACTGGAAGAGTGGCTGGCGTTCCGCCGGGCGAACCTGCCGGACGGGGTCAGTGATGACACCTTTTTGTTCAATCGCATCCGCCGCGGCAACCACATCACTCGTGATCGCCTGACCAAACATGCGATCTATTACATCGCCAAGCAGCGGGGCAGGCAGGTAGGGGTCGACATCATGCCCCATGATTTTCGTCGCTCGTTCATTACCCGGGTGATTGAAGAGTACGACGTGTCGATCGCACAGAAGCTGGCGCACCACGCCAACATTGCCACCACCGTCAGCTATGACGTGCGCGATGACAACGAGCGGCGCAATGTGACCGACCGCTTCCTGTTGTAAGCGCAAGGGCTGGCGGTTTTAAGAATTAATGAACCCTCGCGCCATCTCCCCGCCTAACGTTTAACAACCACAGGAGGTCGCGCATGCAAATCGAAACCATATGGGTGGTACTGGCAATTATTCTGGTGCTGCTGGAGCTCTGGGCAATCCGCGGGGTGATGAAAAGCGGGGCACGGTCAAGCAGCCGGCTGATGTGGATTGCCATTATCATCTTCGCGCCGTTGCTGGGCATGCTGGCGTGGCTGGTTGCCGGGCCAAGGCAGCCGAGCACACACCATTGAATATCACGTATTGGTCTTGAGCTTGGTCCACAAACGGGTGCTCAGACGGGCGATTTTGGCCGGCAGGTCTTCCACGGTGAACAGGGTGTCGATCACTTCACTGGACGGGTAGATCGCCGGGTCCTGTTTCACGTCCGGCGCCAGGTACGGGTCTGCCGCCTGGTTGGGGTTGGCGTAGTGGATATGGTTGCTGATAGTGGCAATCACTTGCGGGGTCAGCAGGTAGTTCATGTAGGTGTAGGCATTTTTTTCATGGGGCGCGCTCTTGGGCATGACCACCATGTCCAGCCATAACGTCGAACCTTCCTTTGGGATCGAATACGCAATGTCGATCCCGTTCCCGGCTTCCCGCGCACTTGCCGCAGCCTGTACCACATCACCGTTGAAGCCGATGACCGCACAGATATTGCCGTTGGCCAGATCACTGATGTATTTGGATGCATGAAAATACTGAACATAAGGTCGTATTTTCAGCAGCGCCGCTTCGGCTTTCTTGTAGTCCTCAGGCTCATGACTATGGTGCGGCAAGCCCAGATAGTTGAGAGTGATCGGCAACACTTGCGTCGGATTATCGATAATCGCCACACCGCACTGGCTCAGTTTTTTGATGTTGTTTTCATCGAAAAACAGGCTCCAGGAGCGGGTGACATCCGTGGTACCAAAAATCGCCTTGATCTTCTCGACGTTGTAGCCGATCCCCGCCGTGCCCCACATGTAGGGGTAGCCGTACTGATTGCCGGGATCGTTGGCTTCCAGTTTGTTCATTAACACCGGGTCCAGGTTCTTCCAGTTTGGCAACTGGCTCCTGTCCAGTTTCTGGATGGCACCGGCCTTGATCAGGCGGGACATAAAGTGGTTCGAAGGGCTGACCACGTCATAGCCGGTATTACCGGTCATCAACTTGGATTCCAGCACTTCGTTGCTGTCGTGAATATCGTAGGTCGCCTTGATCCCTGTTTCCTTGGTGAAGGTGGTCAGGGTGTCGTCGGCAATATAGCCGTTCCAGTTGGAAATATTCACGCTCTCGTCGGCGTGGCTGACGGCCGAAAACGCTGCGAGCATGACCGCAAGGGAAACCGGGCTGATGTTCATGTTCAATCACCTTTTCAAGGAGCTTTTATTCTTTTGTGGTGTGAGAGTGTTCAGATTTCTGTTTTGGCTCTGAGGGCTTCCATGCGCATGCGCAGCGCTGCACCGACGTCAAAAAATGGCCGTGGCGGCAACCAGCCCGGCTGCGCTCTGTCCATGACCGACTGCAGCAGGGGCGAGCTGGCGCCACAGGCCAGCTCTGCGAGCAGACGGCCCCACAGCGTGCCGCGAGCAACCCCGGAGCCATTGCAGCCCGCCACGGCATAGATGCCTTCCTCGACCTTGGCAAAGTACGGCTGGCCACTGCGGGTAGCGCTCAGATGGCCGGTCCAGGTGTAGCGGATGTCTTGCTCACCGAGCCCGGGGAAGCGACGTTGCAGGCCCAGTGCATGGTGTTTTCGACGCAGTGACAAGTCACTGCCGGACAAATCGCGCGTACGGTATTCCGCGGTATTGCGGATCATTACCCGCCGATCCGGAGTCAGTCGCACCGTCGCGCCCAGCGGCCTCGTCGACAGCACGCCCCAGGGCTCGACACTGCCGATGGCCTGATACTCCTTGTCGCTCAGGGGGCGGGTGAGGCTGGCGCTGAGCTCCATCGGGAAGGTTGCGCTGTTGTCGATCCCGGCGCGGGGGATAAAGGCATTCAGGCATACCAGTACCTGTGCGGCTTCAATGCTGCCCTGGATACCCTTGGCCCGAATGCGTCCGCCACTCAGGCGTTCAAGCCCGATGATGTCGGTGTTTTCAAAAAGGCTGACATTGGCCGGCAAGGCATCCAGCAGACCCTTGACGTATTTCGCCGGCTGCAACAACGCATTGCCATTGCCGCACCAGATGGCCGCCTGGTAATGGCGGGTGCCGAGTGTCTGCGCCAGTTGCGCGCCTTCCAGAAAGTGTGCAGATGCGCCGACTGCATGCAGGGTCTTGAGCTTGGCCTCAACCTGGGTCAATTTGCCCGGGTCGTTGACGGCGAAGTAGTAACCCGAATCCCGGTACTCGCAGTCGATGCCGTGGCGCGCAATGCGCATGCGTACTTCATCACCGGCCGCCTGGCCGATTGTCGAGTCCACGGCATAGCCGGCAAATCCACCCTTGCCGATCAGCTCGTCATCCGCCGGGTTTTCATGGGCCACCGCGTAACCGGAGTTGCGTGCCGATGCACCTTGGGCTGCACGTTGCCTGTCGACAATCAGAATGCGAGCTTGCGGGTGCAATTGCGCCAGGGAATGGGCCGCACTGAGGCCGGTAATGCCCGCACCGATAATCAACCAGTCGGCTTTCTCGATGCCTTTGAGGTGATCACGGAGGGGGGAGCTTCCTGCCAGGGCAATCCAGCCACATTCATTCTTCACGTTTCACCTCATTTGCCGGTCAGGGGGCTGCCCGGCCTTTGAATACATGCGCTAATTGCATGGCTGGCCGTTGCTGGCGCTGGTTATGAATGGAATTTAGGCGGTACCAAGTGATATAACCAACGCTATTAATTCATTGATTGATGCAAAAAACACATGGATAAGGTTCGTCACGTACCCTCGTTGCAGGGTTTGCAGGCACTGGTAGAGGTGGCTGAATCGGGCAGCTTCACACAGGCGGCGCAGACGCTGTGTCTGACCCAAAGCGCTATCAGCCGGAAAATCCAGCAACTGGAAGCTCACTTTGGTGTGACGTTGTTTGTCAGAACCAGTCGCAGCGTGCGCATGACCGTCGAAGGCGAACAGGTGCTGGCCAGTGCCCGCGGCATTCTTGAACAGTTAAAGCTGCTGGAAGATCGTTTGTCGCCGCAAAAGCGACCGTTCCGTATCCGCATGCATGTATCGCTGGCCGTGCGCTGGTTACTGCCCAAACTCAGTGACTTTTACTTGCAGCACCCGGACATAGCCTTGTCGATTGAAACGGTCGCCACCGAGGTTGTCGAACCGGCCAGCGACAGCGATGCCTACATCCTGTACTTGCCCCGACCCTCCACTGACCCGGCCTGCATGGCTTTATTCGATGAGGCTCTGGTGCCAGTGTGTGCACCCAGCCTGGGGCCGCTGGCGTCGATGGAAGATCTGCTGCGCTTTGCGCTGTTGCATCGCTCGGCCGACCAGCAAGCCTGGCACGACTGGCTAGCCGCCAATGACGGCAAGCCGCTGCACAGCTATCGGCATATCCCGTTCAATCTCGATGAGCTGGCCCTCGATGCTGCCGCGCGTGGCTTGGGGGTGGCGGTCACGGACATGACCCTGGCGGCGGAGTCCATTCAACGCGGGGCACTGGTGATTCCGTTTGGTGAACCGTTGAAAACCGGTGGTAACTATTCGTTGTGCCTGCAACCTGCTGCAGACTTGCATCCGGCGTGTCCGGCGGTGCTGCAATGGTTCGCCAGTCAGGTCGAGCAAGGCGGAGGAGGGAGAACTTGTTAAATTTTGTAATAAGTCCGCTAACAGGAAATGAGTTTAATCGCTGTAGGATTGCATCCCCAATTCACTAAAGGCTTGTATGAACACCCTTCAGGAACCACCCAGTCGCAGTTTTGAATCTGCGCTTGCTCCAGGCTTGATCCTCGCAATCGAGCACGTGTTACCCATTCCCCGCCCTCTATTTTGCGCCAGCACCTCTGCTGATGCGCTTGTCTGTGCGCGCTCGCCGTTAACCCAGCACCTTCGTGAGATTGACTGATACCTATGGAATGGATTGCAGATCCCACGGCCTGGCTCGGCCTGTTGACCCTGATTGTGCTGGAACTGGTACTGGGTATTGATAACCTGGTGTTTATCGCCATCCTCGCCGACAAACTGCCGCCGGAGCAGCGCGACCGTGCCCGGGTCATCGGCCTGACGCTGGCCCTGGTCATGCGCCTGGGCCTGCTGGCCAGCATCTCGTGGATGGTCACGCTGACGCAGCCTTTGTTCGAAGTCTTCGACAAAGCGTTCTCGGGGCGCGACCTGATCATGCTGTTCGGCGGCTTGTTCCTGTTGTTCAAGGCCACGATGGAGTTGCATGAGCGCCTGGAAGGGCATGTGGCCGAGCGCTCATCGGCGCTGGGCTATGCCATGTTCTGGCCGATTGTGGCGCAGATTGTCGTGCTAGACGCGGTGTTTTCCCTGGACGCAGTGATTACCGCGGTAGGCATGGTTGAACATCTGTCGGTGATGATGATCGCCGTGGTGTTCTCGATCGGCCTGATGATCATCGCCAGCAAACCGTTGACCCACTTCGTCAACAGTCACCCTACGGTGATCATGCTGTGCCTGGGCTTCTTGATGATGATCGGCTTCAGCCTGACTGCCGAGGGCCTGGGCTTTCATATCCCGAAAGGTTATCTGTACGCCGCCATCGGCTTCTCGATCCTGATCGAAGTACTCAACCAGATTGCCCGTGCGCGCCGCAAGAAAAGCGTGCAGGGCCTGCGGCCCATGCGCGAGCGCACCGCCCATGCGGTGATGCGCTTGCTTGGCGGACGCACCCTGAGTGCTGATGAAGTGGGCGAAGAGATTGCCGACATGCTTGACGGTGGCAGTCAGCAGAACGTCTTCCATCGACGCGAGCGCGTGATGATCAGTGGCGTATTGCAACTGGCGGAACGGTCGATTCGCACGGTGATGACGCCCCGTGCCGAGATCGATCATATCGATCTGGCTGATTCGGCAGAGACCATCCGTACAAAGCTGATGCATTCATCGTACTCCCGGCTGCCCCTGATCCGGGATGGCCGGGTAGATGAACCCTTGGGCTTTGTGCATAAAAAGGAGCTGCTCAAGGAGCTGCTGGCGGGGCATGAACCGGATCTGGAGGCGATGGCGCGCAAGGCCATCAATCTGCTGGACAGCTTCACGATTCTCAACGCTCTGGAACAGATGCGTAAAGAGTCGATGCACATTGCGTTTGTCATCAACGAGTTCGGTGACTTCATCGGCCTGCTGACCATGACTGACATTCTTGAGTCGATCGCTGGTGAACTGCCGGATGCCAGCGAGATAGAGGGGCCCAATATCGTTGCCCAGGAGGAGGGTTATCTGGTCAGCGGCGCCTTGAACCTGAGCCAGATTCGCCAGCACATCGGTTTTGCAGCCAAGGCCACGGATGACTATCAGACACTTGCAGGTATGGTCATGAGTTTACTGGATCGTCTGCCGATGATTGGCGACAAGCTGACGTGGGAAGGCTGGACCTTGACCGTAGTCGAGGTAGAAGAGCGGAGGGTGACGCGGGTGTTGCTGAGCAAATCCGCTCCCACAGTAAAAAGTTAGCGCGGTCAGTGTGGGAACCGGGCTTGCCCGCGATGCAGGCAACCCGGTCTGTCTGAAGGACCGAGGCGCTACTATCGCGAGCAAGCCCGCTCCCACAGTAAAAGGTTAGCGCGGTCAGTGTGGGAACCGGGCTTGCCCGCGATGCAGGCAGCCCGGTCTGTCTGAAGGATCGTGGCGCTGCTATCGCGAGCAAGCCCGCTCCCATAGTAAAAAGTTAGCGCGGTCAGTGTGGGAGCCGGGCTTGCCCGCGATGCAGGCAACCCGGTCTGTCTGAAGGATCGAGGCGCTGCTATCGCGAGCAAGCCCGATCCCACAGGGGAGGGCAGTGCTTAGTTGCTGTCAGGCAGTGCGTAAGCGATCACGTAGTCACCGCGATCCGGCGACTGACGGGCACCACCAGCGGTGATCACGATGTATTGCTTGCCGGTTTTAGGCGAAACAAAGGTCATCGGACCGCCCTGGCTGCCAACAGGCAAACGGGCTTTCCAGGCTTCTTCACCGTTGGCCGAGTTAAAAGCGCGCAGGTAGAAGTCTTGAGTGCCAGCGATGAACACCAGGCCACCTTGTGTCGACAGGGTACCGCCCAATGTCGGCATGCCGATCGGCAGTTGCAGACCCATCTTGATCCCCATCGGGCCGGTGTCCTGCACGGTACCGACCGGTACTTGCCAGGCGACCTTCTGAGTCTTCATGTCAATGGCGGTCAGCGTACCGAAAGGCGGGGCCTGGCACGGAATACCGGCTACCGACAGGAAGCGGTTTTTGTTCACCGCATAAGGCGTGCCCTTGAGCGGTACGGCACCCATGCCGGTGTTCAGCGCTTCACCGCCAGAAGAGGCCTTGGCGTCTTTTTGCTGCGGAACCATCTGCACCCACAAGCCCAGGCGCATGTCGTTGACGAAAATAAAGCCGTGTACAGGGTCAGTCGACAGGCTGCCCCAGTTCATGCCACCCAGCGAACCCGGGAAGCTCAACGACACATCAGTGCCCGGCGCGGTGTACAGACCTTCGTAACGCATCTTCTTGAAGGAAATACGGCACAGCATCTGATCAAACGGGGTTGCACCCCACATGTCCGATTCAGTCAGGGTCTGCGCACCAATCTGTGGCATGCCCACGGATTTTGGCTGGGTCAGCGAGTAGGGCTCGTCCGGAATGTTCGAGGCCTTGACCGGTACTTCTTCAACCTTGGTCAGCGGCTGGCCGGTGTGGCGATCGAGGACAAAAATCTGCCCGGCCTTGGTGCCGATCACTACCGCTGGGACCTTGCTGCCGTCCGCTTTGGCGAAGTCGATCAGGCTTGGCTGCATCGGCAGATCGAAGTCCCACAAGTCATTGTGGACGGTCTGATACACCCATTTTTCTTCACCAGTGGTGGCGTTCAGTGCCAGTACCGATGCACCGTACTTGTGGTTCAGCTCGGTACGTTCGACACCATAGATGTCGGTGGACGAGCTGCCCATCGGCAAGAATACGGTGTTCATCAGCGGGTCATAGGACATCGGTGCCCAGCTGTTCGGCGTGCTGCGAACGTAGGTCTTGCCTTCTGCCGGTGCTTGCTTGTCCTGCGGGTTGCCCGGGTCGAAGGCCCAGCGCATGGCGCCGGTCACTACGTCGAAACCACGGATCACGCCACCTGGCATATCGGTCTGGACGTTGTCAGCCACGCGACCGCCAACCACCACCGTGGTACCTGCCATCAACGGTGCCGACGACAACTGGTAGTAGGAGTCGGGCACATTGCCCAGGCCGGCCTTGAGATCAACCTGGCCATTGCTGCCGAAATCCGGGCAGAACTGGCCGGTGTCGGCATCTACCGCGATCAGGCGTGCATCGATGGTATTGGTCAGCAGGCGACGCTGGCACGCCGCGCCCGGGGCAACGGTGACGGCTGCGGCCGGGGTGCTGCCATCGGTGGGTGCTGCGACTGGGGCGCTGGCATCAAAGTACGCCAGGCCACGGCAACGCTGCCAGACGGCGGCCTTGGCATTGATGTTGTTCTTCCACAACTCTTTACCGGTATCGGCGTCCAGCGCGATCAGGTTGTTGTGTGGCGTACAGATAAACACTTTGTCGCCCACTTGCAGCGGGGTCATCTGGTCTTCTGCGCCATTGCCATCACTGATGGCCACATCGCCGGTCTGGTAGGTCCAGGCCGGTACCAGCTTGGACACGTTGCTACGGTTGATCTGATCCAGAGCAGCAAAGCGGCTGCCACCTTCGTCATTGCCGTAGTGTGCCCAGTCTTTCTGGGCTTTGGCCGGGTCAACCTTGGTCAGCCCCGGGCCGTCACCGGTCGGTGCGATCGAGGCGTGAGGCTGGAACATCCCCCAGAAGCCGGCGGCGATGGCCACGGCCAGCACTGCACCCAGCGCATAACCGGCGTTGCCGCTCAGGCCATTGGCCTTGCGCAGCGAAGGGTAAGCCAGCGCCACGACCAGGCTGAGCACAGCCAGGGCAAACAGACGTGAAACCAGCGGCCAGAACACCAGCCCGGCATCCGCCAGGGCCCAGATAACACTGGCGAGCATGATGGCAGCAAACAGCCAGGCACCAGCCAGGCGTCGCTTGAACAGCAACACGGACGAAGCGACCATGCCCAGGCCTGCAAGCAGGAAGTACAGGCTACCACCGAGCGTGGCCAGGTAGCCGCCACCGGCGACATAGAGCAAACCGAAAACCAGCACGCCTAAAGCGGCGACCCAGATGGGCCAACGGCTTGCGGCTGCCGAAGGTTGAGCGTTATTCATTGTGCATGACCCTATTGATGCATGAACGGTTGGGAGGAGGGCATAGCGTTTAACTGTAGCGGCTTGCAAGGCAGGCGCAGACGTGTCGGCGTTTCTGCACGTCGTCGAGGCCTTGAACAGGCCAGGTCGACAGACCGGGAAACGTCCGAAACAGTTATGTACTAAACGGTTAGTTTTATAACTTTAACAAAAACCCGGGCCTGCGACAAATTGTCAGTGTCGAGAGTCCGATAAGAGGGGATGTCAGGGGGAGGGCAAAGGGCGCGCAGATGCCCTTCAGCCATAGGGGCTGCCATCTTTATGGACGAAGTGCCATGTGCCGTCGACTGCCGTCACCGCCTGTATATCGTCTGACGGGTAAGTCACGCTATCTCCGACACTACGGTCGCCTACTTCAAGAACCACGCAGAGGGTGTCAGTTTTATTCTCCAGATGGTGGGCAAGCCCTTTGGCGGGGAAGCCCGCAATCATCCCCGGAGCCAGTTGCACGCTTTCATCACCTCTGAACAAGGTCGGATGACCCTCCAGGACATAGATAAATTCGTCCTGTAATGAGTGCGAGTGATGAAGGGCGGAGAGACTGCCTGGCGGCAGGTGTACAAGGTTGACGCCAAAATTCTTCAAGTTGAACAGATCACCCAGAGGCCGTTTGGTGCGGCCCTGCATCAGGGACGCGAAGGGCTCGGGGTAGTTGCTGGGGCGGGTTCTCTGCGCTGCATCGCAAGCATTGATCGGGCCTTGCTCAGTGGGGCGGATCATGGTGCGTCCCTCAAGATCAACAGCCAAACACAGAGGGGCAGTGCAACCGCCTTGGCAATCTGCACTGCCTGAAAGTGCCATCAGACATCCAGCATAGCCGGCACGTGGCTGTGCTGCTCTGAAACATGGCTGTCATTGGCAGGGGCTTAAATAGTGACTCCTTCCACTCGAGAAGATCATCCATGTCACAGTTTCCAGTCCGCCGTCGCAGCCTGATCCAAACGCTTTCTGCGGGACTTGTGTTGCCCAGCCTCGCGCCGGCTATTCTGGCGAATGTCCAGGACAGGCCCCAGATGACAGATGGCGTGCAATCCGGGGATCTACTGGGTGACCGCGCGATGGTCTGGAGCCGTAGTGACCGGCCAGCCAAACTGGTGGTTGAGTGGGACACCACCAGCACTTTTGCTCAGCCCCGGCGCGCCGCTTCGGCGCAGGCACATGCAGGCACTGACTACACCGCCCGGGTGGAACTCAGAGGGCTGCCCGCCGATCAATCCATCTTTTATCGCGCCTGGTTCGAGGACGCCCGCACCGGAACAGCGGGCGAACCGTGGTTCGGGCACCTGCGCAGTGTGCCAGGGCAGCCGCGGGACATTCGTTTTGTATGGAGTGGTGATACGGTCGGTCAAGGGTTCGGCATCAACCCTGACATAGGCGGCATGCGCATCTACGACGCCATGCGTCGACGCTTGCCGGATTTTTTCTTGCACAGTGGCGACACTATCTACGCAGACGGCCCGGTTCCGGCCCAACAGGTCGTGGAAAATGGTCGCGTCTGGCGCAACCTGACCACTGAAGCCAAAAGCCATGTCGCGGTGACTGTCGACGACTTCCGGGGTAACTACCGATACAACCTGATGGACGAGAACGTGCGGCGGTTTAATGCCGAGGTGCCGCAGATATGGCAGTGGGACGACCATGAAACGACCAACAACTGGTCGTCAGGCAAACAGCTTGACTCACGCTATGGCAGTGCCGCCATCAGGGATCTGCTCGGTCCGGCACGGCAAGCCTGGCTCGAGTACTCCCCGATGCGTCCTCAGCCTGGCGATAAGGGCGGTCGCATCTACCGGAGCCTCCCTTATGGACCTTTACTGGAGCTCTTTGTGCTGGACATGCGCAGTTACCGAGGGAGCAATGACGCCAACTTGTCCGCTGTCCCGGGCCCACAGACGGCGTTTCTCGGGCGTACGCAACTCGACTGGCTCAAGCAGGCGCTGGCACATTCAACGGCCCAGTGGAAAGTGATCGCTGCCGATATGCCGCTTAGCCTGGCCGTGGCGGATGGCGAAATGTCGCCCGGAGTACCGCGCTGGGAGGCAATAGCCAACGGCGACAATGGCAAACCGTTGGGACGAGAAATGGAGATTGGCGAGTTACTGGATTTCCTGCGCCAACGACAGGTCCGTGATGTTGTGTGGCTAACTGCCGATGTGCACTACTGTGCAGCTCACCACTATCATCCTGATCGAGCAGCGTTCCAGCAATTTGAGCCGTTCTGGGAATTTGTCGCCGGACCTTTAAATGCGGGCAGTTTTCCGTCTTGTGCTCTGGACATGACCTTTGGCCCGCAGGTGGTCTTCGAGAAGGCACCGACTGAACCGAACATCTCGCCCCTGGCAGGGCTGCAGTTCTTCGGCGAGGTCAACATTGATGCTCGTGACAAGAGTCTCACGGTAACCCTTCGCGACCTGGACGGTGTAGCGGTGTTTGAGCAGCAGTTGAAGCCTTTCGGGCATGAGGTCTAGGCAGGCTTAAGAGTGGAGCCAGTCGTAAATCCGGGCGAGTGGAGGGTAGTCCTGATCCGCTGAGCCTGTCGGAGCGGGCATTTCACCATGCGGCAGTAGCAGTCCGGAGGGGTAAGCAGGGGGAGGATAAATGCTCGAACCGGCTTGATTCGCCGTTGTTCGGTCTGGGCATCAGGTCGATTTGCCAGCCAGGTTTCAGAGGGATACTTACCGGGCGGGACGGGCGTTTTGTTCGGATATTCAAAAACTCCTATTATAACTAAACTAAACAACCATTTAGTATAGTTATAATTATTGGGTATATATGAGCACCCAGAGAGTCAACGCTGTACAAGTCTATGCCTATTCAGTAGAAATTATGAGCTAGATTCCCGCTGTCAAATCGCTACTATTGAGTTCATTTTGCCGGATCTGTATGGCCAGCAAGGTGCAAATCAAGCCCTGACGCAAGGATAGTGCGATGTACGTGTATAAAATGGTCCAAGTTCCGCCGAACATTGAGGTTCAGGCGAACAAACACCGTGGTAATGAGGCCGCTGTCTACTTGGAAACGGTCGTCAATGAGTACGCTTCCGAGGGTTGGGAATTTTACCGAATTGACTCGATTGGTGTGTCAGTTAAGGCCGGTTGCTTTGATGCACTTAAAGGCAAAAAAGATTCTATGGCCAGCTATTACGTCATTTCTTTCCGAAAACCACGGTGATTTCCTGGCTTTCCGTTCGCTCCATTAAGCTCTATCAGCATATCGGGCCTAGCCGACTTAGAGACGCCTGCAGGTTTGAGCCAAGCTGTTCAAATTACGCATTGTTAGCAATCGAAAAGCACGGTGCATTGCGCGGATGGAAGATGGCACTGAACCGTATTCACCGATGCCGTTTCCCAAACGGTGGCAATGATTATCCTTGATGATTGTCTAGTATTCGCTGAGTGCTGGCTTTCCAGGTCATAGCAATAGCTTTGACCTGGTTCAAATTGGCGTTAGCGTTATTGTTCCGTCAGGCTGTTTTTTAACGGTCAGCGTGTCACCCATAACAATGTCGAGTTCGCTGAGCAAACCATCGGGCAACGGCACGATCTTGTCGCCAGTGCCAGTGCCAGTGCCAGTGCCATCGGCAGCGTCTTGGCAGATCACAGTTCAGCGTTGGTTTTCAGTACCTGGTACACGGTTCATGGTTTTGATCCCAAGATGTTCAGAGGTCGATAATGCCAGTCTGCCTGTTGAAAAGCAGCCTCCACTGGCCCTGACATTCCAATACGCTGTTTCGCATAATGTATATTATGTTAAATCATGTTCATGAAGTTCATAAGGTACTGAATCGACGAATCCGCTTTTGACGTCCACTCTCCCAACGGACCATAGACTTCGATGAGGTGGCTGCCGATGAAGCTGATTCACTGCCGCTTTTCTTCAGGTCAGCGTGTTCCGACACGTTCTGTTCATCTACATCCAACTCAAACTCAGGCACCTCGCTTACCATCGGCGGCGGCACATCTGCCTGCGATCCAGGCTTTCTATACCTATGCCCAAAGTCGAGACGCTCATTTGGATGGCGTCATCTTGGTCTGCCACTTCGAGTCGATTCTGGCGTTGAATAGCCGCAGATTCTCTAGAGCCCCCCGAGCCTCACAATTGAGACTGTTGGGAGCTGAATACCTAAAGCAGCCGCATTAACCGGGCTTTCAAGGTGAGGCTATGGTCGGGCCGCTCTGCTGCGGGTCATATGGATGAGTGCTGATCTACGACTATCCAGAGAACTTCTCTCTTCGACAGCAAAGGGCAAGAAGCCTAGTTTTGGATATAGCAGCAAGCCTGCTGTATTTTCATTGAAGCACGAGATCTGCACCTCTGTGGCGTCATAGCGGTCGAACGCCAGAGCAGTCATCGTCTCCACGATGAAGGTCGCCACACCTTTACCTCGTGCCTCTTGGGCAACGATGACATTGCCGATACAGCAAACTCCACTCGTTTCAGCCCGATAAAATATCGGGGCACCCTTTGATGCGGCAGCAGCTCCGCAATCTCACTTGCCCGCTGAGTCGACAGGCGCATGAGGACGTCCTTCAAAATAGGTACGCCGCCGTCATCGAGATAGCGCGACAGCGCCATTAAACCTGCCAATTCTTGCTAGAATCACTAAACCCATAAGCACGCTAGTCAAGTCGATCACTAAGGATTGAGATTGCATGATCAAAACCCTGCCTAAAATTATAATTTCAGTTGCTGCACTTTTCGGTATGCTTATTAATTTGCACTTGATCCACACACTTAGCGATCACTCTGCTGTCTCTGGCGTCGAGGAGTTGCTCAGTCTAAGGATGTATGACTGGAGCCAGTCAGTGTCCAAGAAATCAGACTTGGGTGGCTTTGTTACCTTTTCGATTCTTGGCGCTGTGATTGCCGCATATGTAGCGTCTAAATTAGAGTTTAATTTGGAAAAGACCCTGTGTTCAATCATCGCTACCGCCATAATATCTGGATTTGTTTTGGGGAACGTCCAGAATGCTGTGGTATTTCATATTGGCACTTCTTTGGTTGAGAAGTACCCCGCCGCCACCAAGCGCGCTATTTCCACCTATTATGTGCAGCGTCTTGCGTGGCGCGATAACGGCTATAAAAACGTACTCATCCCTGAATATTCCGGCGATAACATTCGAACAATTGAGTCGAAGCTATTCAGTGTCAATATGTTTTATTTGGTTGAGGATCCCCTTTTCGTGACAGGGGACAAGACCAGAGGCAAAGACCTTATGGCACTGTACTTCAATGATGCAGTTGACGCGCAAGTCAAGCAGCAACCATGGGGGCTGCCCAAAGATAACTGGATGTATGAAGGCTTTGTAAGGAAATTTGATACTGCCCACTACGATTTGCGAAGAGTAAATAATACTGTCGTTGTACCTGTTGTGTTGGCCACGACCATTTTTAGTCTGATCTTAAGCATCTTGGTTTTCATAGGTGAAGTATTTGGATTGGCTGGTGGTAGCTGGCTAAAGACAAGGGTTTATGCAGTGGCGGGTGTTGCTATTGCTTTGCTGGTCACTCCCTTATTCGTACAAACTCACTATCACTTGACGCCAGCAATACAGCAATTTAACTGCAGCTACAGCTATTGTAATTTGGCACAACCCGTTATTGATTGGCTTTTCAGATTCGAACTGGGAGTCGTCAAATTAATCTCATTCGTCACCTGAGAATCTAGAGAAGGTCTCATCAGCTGTCTGCTGGCAGGAGACGTTGACCGTCACTTGAATGCCCTCCTCACCTGCCCGCTGCCAATCGGCGATTTGCTGGCACACTCGGGAGATCACCCAATTGCCGACCTGAGTAAACAGAAGAGCTTTTGTTCCCGTGCAGGCAAGTTTTTCAACTGCCTGCACGGGCATGACCCTATTTGCTTTTGTGGTGCTTCAACACAAACCAGACCAACAGACTCAATGCGCCGACCAGTGCAGCCGCCGTCAGTAAAACCATGCTGTGGGAGGCACTAAAAGTTTTTTGCCCGGCTGCAGCAAGCTGCTGGCCTTGAATGCCTCCAAGTGTTTTGGCCGCAATCATCGTTTCACCAATAGACCGGACGGCTGTCTCGGCCATGGCAGATGGAATGCCGTCAGGCAGCTGTATGGATTTTTCATAGGTGGATACGAGAAGAATACCGAAAACGGTTATGCCCAATCCGGTGCCAAGGTCGTAACTCGTGGCCTCAAGGGCTCCGGCAGAGCCCGCTTTCTCCATTGGAATACTGTTCATGATCGCCACTGACGAGGCGGTCAAACCAATGCTCAGGGAAAGCCCCAGTGCCACCAGCATCACAATAACGGCTACCCCGCCGCTGCCCAGGTGTATCTGGGCCAACCCGACCAGACTTGCCGCTGACACCAGCAACGAGCAACTCGCAACCCACCGCAGGCCAATCGCCTTCAGGATGACCCCGGCAAGAGGCCCACCGATTGCAGCCGCAATCATCAGCGGCATCATGAAAATACCGGCCTCCAGGGGGGTACGCCCCATGACGAACTGCAGTTCTTGAGCCAGCAGCAATTCGAACCCGGCAAGCGCACCCATGGTTACCAGGGCCATGACGATACCGGTGCTGACCGCCGGAATGGAAAAAAGGCTCAGATCCAGCATCGGGGTCGTGGTGTGAAGCTGCTTGCGTACAAACCAGACAAGCATCAGTGCTCCGAAGACAAAACAGGCACCGGTTACGAAAACAGAGTTGTTGGTTTTGAAGCCCGATTTGAGGGCGTAAACACTTGCCATGACACCCAGGATCAGAATCAAGGACTGTCCGATGGTCCAGTTTCCATCGCCGACCACACTTCGTCGCGGGATGTAGGCGATCACCAAGGGTATGACCAGCAGCATCACGGGCACATTGATCAGGAACACCGACCCCCACCAGAAATGCTCAAGCAATGCACCACCGACCAAGGGCCCGATGGCGGCTCCGGTGGAGGCAACAGCGCCCCAGATACCCAGCGCTACTGCTTGATCGCTCTGATCTTCAAAGGTTTGTCGAATAATCGCGAGGACGCTGGGCATGACCATGGCGCCGCCGAAGGCCATGAACGCCCGTGCCCCGATCAACGATCCGACATTGGGAGAAAAGGCGGCCAATACCGAACCTGCGCAGAAGATACCCAGCCCGGCCAGCAGCATTCGGCGATGGCCGACCCTGTCCGCAAGCGTGCCCATGGGAATCAGCAGGCTGGCCATCAACAACGGGTAGATGTCGATGATCGGGGTTATGCCGAGATAAGGCAAAAATTAGGACATTCGTTCTGCAAGATATTGAACTAAAAGGAAATTTATTGAGTTCTTGATTGCTGGTCATCCCCCGCCTGACTAGCCGTCTATGCTGATGTTTTGCCTTACTTGGGGGATGAACTCAATGGCTTCGGTGGAAAGGACAGCCTACCCGCTCTTGCCCAGTCAGTTGCCAGCTAAGGAGCTGCATCGATGCTATTCCCTGTCTGATTCAGAGATCGAATGGGTCAATAACACCGCTAAGAGTCCAGCGCTATCGATTGGGCTGGCAATCCAACTAAAGGTGTTTCAGCAGCTACACTATTTTGTTCCGTTCGAGGAGCTTCCTCAGGAGCTCATCAGTCATGTCCGACAATGCCTTCGCTACGGCGCACGAATAGCTCCGCGCTACAGCAACCCCCGCACCCTTTACCGACACCAAGCGGCGGTTCGGCAGTACCTGCAGGTTACACCCTTCTATAGCAGCGACGGGCTAGCGATCACTGAGGAAATCGCACGTGACTGCGCTGTAGTGCTTGAGCAGCGAGTCGATCTCATTAATGCCATGCTTGATGAGCTGATTCAGCGTGGCTATGAGCTTCCGGCTTATTCGACGCTCAACAACATCGCAGAAACCGCTTTGGCGAGTGCTCAGGAAGTTACCTTCAACCTGATCGTGCTCCGAGCGCCAATCGAGGTGATCTACAAGCTAAAGGAGCTGCTCGACACGGATTTCGGGCGTCGGCAGAGTGACTTCAACGCACTCAAGCAGGCACCCAAGAAGCCTTCCCGCAAGCACCTGGAGGTGTTGATCGACCACCTGGCGTGGTTAGAGAGCTTCGGAGATCTGGATGCCATTCTTGAGGGGGTCATCGATGCTAAGATCCGCCACTTCGCCACCCAAGCCGCCGCGTCGGACGTCGCCGAGCTGAAGGACTGCTCGCTGCCGAAACGCTACACACTGATGCTGGCCTTGATCTATCGGATGCGGGTGCGAACTCGGGATCACCTGGCCGAGATGTTCATCCGACGGATTTCGACGATCCACAAACGCGCCAAGGAGGAGTTGGAGCAAATCCAGGCGCGGCAACGCCAGAAGCTGGAGCAACTGGCGGCCACCCTGGATGGCGTGGTGCAGATTCTTGTTCAGGAACCGGATGACCAGGAGGCTGGCAGTCTGATCCGGGAATTCCTCTCTCCCGATGGCAACCTGGATCGGTTGCGCGAGACTTGCGCCGAAGTCCAGGCTACGGGCGGTAACAACTACCTGCCGCTGATCTGGAAGCACTTCAAGTCCCATCGCTCGCTGTTGTTCCGTCTGAGCCACCTTCTTCAACTGGAACCCACGACTCAGGATCGCTCACTTATCCAGGCGCTTCAGCTCATCCAGGACAGCGAAAATCTACACCGCGAGTGGATCGACGAGCATGTCGACTTGTCGTTTGCGTCGGAGCGCTGGGTTAAGGTCGTGCGTCGTCCTGCCAGTGAAGGGCCACCTACCAACCGGCGCTATCTGGAAGTCTGCGTGTTCTCTTACCTGGCCAGTGAGCTGCGCTCGGGTGATATGTGCGTGCTGGGGTCGGAATCTTTCGCCGACTACCGTAAGCAGTTGCTGCCCTGGGAAGAATGTTTCCATCGTCTACCGGCCTACTGCGAAAAGGTGGGGCTGCCTGGCACGGCGAAGGAGTTTGTCGCCTCCCTCAAGATTCAGCTGGAGGAAACCGCGCAGCATCTGGATGAAAAATTCCCTTCTTGCCGAGGTGACGTATCGATCAATGAAGCCGGCGAACCGGTGCTACGCCGAGTGATAGCGCGGGACATCCCGCCTTCGGCCATCTCGCTACAGACGGCGCTTATGCAGCGCATGCCGGCCAGGCACGTGCTCGACATCATGGCCAACATTGAGCATTGGATTCAGTTCACTCGGCATTTCGGGCCGATGTCCGGCAACGAGCCAAAGCTCAAAGAACCGGCCGAGCGCTACCTGATGACGATCTTCGCCATGGGCTGCAACCTTGGCCCCAACCAGGCCGCACGGCATCTGGCCGGTAATGTCACGCCGCACATGCTGTCCTATACGAATCGCCGCCATCTCTCGCTTGAGAAGTTAGACAAGGCTAACCGCGAGCTGGTGGAACTCTATCTGCAACTTGACCTGCCCAAGCTCTGGGGCGATGGCAAGGCGGTGGCCGCGGACGGTACGCAGTTCGACTTCTATGACGACAATCTGCTGGCCGGCTACCACTTCCGCTATCGCAAGATGGGGGCCGTGGCGTACCGACACGTGGCCAATAACTACATCGCGGTGTTCCAGCACTTCATCCCGCCTGGTATCTGGGAGGCAATCTATGTGATTGAGGGGTTGCTCAAGGTCGACCTCAGCGTCGAACCCGATACGGTGTACTCTGACACCCAGGGCCAGTCGGCCACGGTGTTCGCCTTCACTCATCTGCTGGGCATCAATCTGATGCCGCGTATCCGCAACTGGCGCGACCTGGTGATGTGCCGGCCAGATCGCGGCGTTTCGTATAAACACATCAACCGTCTGTTCACCGACACCGCCGACTGGCACCTGATCGAAACCCACTGGCAGGATCTGATGCAGGTCGCGTTGTCAATCCAGGCCGGCAAGATTTCCTCACCTATGCTGCTGCGCAAACTTGGCTCCTACAGTCGGCGCAACAAGCTCTATCATGCCGCGCAAGCGCTGGGCAGCGTGATCCGGACGATCTTCCTACTCAACTGGATCGGCAGCCGCGAGTTGCGCCAGGAAGTCACCGCCAACACCAATAAGATCGAGTCCTACAACGGCTTCTCTAAGTGGCTGTCCTTTGGCGGTGACGTGATCGCCGAAAACGATCCGGACGAGCAACAGAAACGCCTGCGCTACAACGACATGGTGGCCTCGTCGGTGATCCTGCAGAACACCGTGGACATGATGCGCATCCTGCAGAAGCTCGCCCGTGATGGCTGGCAGTTCACTGACGACGACGTATCGTTTCTCAGCCCCTACCTAACCAGCAATGTCAAACGTTTTGGGGAGTTCAACCTGAAACTCAAACGCCCACCGGAACCCTGGATCAAGGATTCCATTTTCCAGCAGGCTGCGGGATCAATGCGTGCGAAACAGATGTCTGACAGCAACGTTGAGGTGACGAACTGATGCATATCCCGCCAGCTTCGTTCCGCGTGACACCTTATGGGGACGTCGATACCAAGGTACTCGACTCTCTGCGTGCAAGCTACGACACCGCTCAGTTGCTCAACTTGGTCGACCGGCTGGATGCCTGCCTTGCTGAAATCGGAGGGGTCGGCAGCATTCGAGAAGACTTCCTACGCCTGCATGGCATGGCCATGACGGTACTGGAAGGTTTCCCCCTCACTGTGGCTACCAGTGATGTCGACAGTATTTGGGCGCAGGCGATGGCCCTTCAAGAGGATATTTCTGCTTTATGTTCATGCTTGCAGGCGGGTTCTAAACACGTTGCTCCTTTGGCAGCGCTTGCTCCTGACTATCAGGACTAGACTATTCGTGCAAATGGGCTGCCGGCAGACTGAATACAATGGAGGTGCAGAGTAAAACTGATGCTGCAGGACTGACGAGTAACTCTATAGCATCGCTGTACTGTGGGGTGAATTTGACTCTGGGTAGCCGGTTTTGACGCCCTGTAGGCACGCTGCCATCCTCCCGGGCATCGGCCTAGATAAAACTACTGACGAAGCCTTCGGGCTTACATTAGCCACGAGCGGACTTGCATTAAATCTCAATGGACTCACGCTTTCTAAAAAAAACCAGAGCCACTTTCCAGAGGCAAAGATTAGTCGTCGTGACGGGTACTGACCTCTGGTGTGCAGGGGTGATCAGGCTCGGATGCCGCTCTCTTATCCGCGCGCGATATGAAGCGCTGATAGCATTCAAGGCCACAGAAGTGCACGACGTACTCGGTACCTTCCGGCGTCAGTGCGGCGTCAAGGGAAATTTCCTTGCAACATTCGCAGCAACTGATAGTGGGGGTGTCGTTTGCGTTCATGATGGGGTTTCTCCATCGTCCAAGAAAACCTAGTAACTCTTCCACACCTGCGATCGAACCTGCGCGCAGATCGACCTGCGGCTGGCAGTGCAGCAACAATTCCCAACGCTCCCAAGCCTGCCGCAACTCGGCAGCGGAGACCGCGCCGTGCTCCGAGCGGGTCACGCCCGCTTCCGAAAGGCCCGTAGAGCCGCTCTCAGGAAGAGGACGAAGAGAACCGTCAGCACGAGCGTCGCGAGGCTCCAATGCTCGCTGACGAAGGCCCCGGCCGCAGTCCCCGAGAGCAGTAATGCCAGCACCGGCAGATGGCAGGGGCAAGTGAGCGCGGCGAGCACACCCCACGTGTAGGCGTGCCAGCGGGGCATCTTGATTGATTCGGATTGGTTGGTATTACGCATGGGTGTGACCTTCGATGGCACGATGAGTCAGCCCGGCCAACTCCGTTTTCACTGCGTCTAAAGCTGCCAGCCGGGTCGCGATTTGCCCTAGCAAGCGGTCGATACACCCGATCACATCGGTACTATCGTCTGCATCGAGCGCTCGACAGAGCCGCGCCAATTCGTCGAGCCCGATACCGGACTCAAAGGCGGCACGTACGAAGCACAGCCGCGCCAGGGACCGCTCATCGAAAATGCCGTAACCGCTTTCCGTGCGCCGCGCGGGGTGCAGCAAGCCGCGCAGCATATAATCTCGGACTATATGGACACTGACGCCCGCGTCCTCGGCCAATCTGGATATGGAGTAGGCATTCATCGCCGACACTCCCGACCTTCACCGCAAACTGGGGCGCTCAGATATTTCCTTCCGGCTAGGCGCTCAGGTAGCCAGATGAGCAACGGTGCAGCTCCCAGAGCCAGTAGCAGCCACAACCTGGAGAGATGCTCGCCGTTTTGGTCAAACACATAAGCCAATAGCGCACCAACTGCGAGCAACAGGAAGTGAGGCCCCGTTATGTAGCAGTGAAGGCGGCGACAACGCGTGGCGTTGACCAGGCAGGCGCCGCCCATCACGGCCAGCGCGGCGCCTGCTGCCAGGAACAACGCGGGGCGTCGATTAGACAGAACAATCGCTATCGTCGCCACGACGGCAGGCAGGCCCCAGAAGCTGACCAACTGCCATGTCTTGCGTAGGCTGTCGCACCTACCGAGATCGTCTGCCGTGTTGCTCATGTTTCAACCTCCCTCTCTCATTACCCTGCGCAGCAGGACAATTGTTTGACGTCTTTGTTAAAGGTCTGTGCGGCGAGTTTCAGTCCCTCGACCATCGTCAGGTAGGGGAACAACTGGTCAGCCAATTCCTGCACGGTCATACGGTTGCGGATGGCGAGTACCGCCGTCTGGATCAGTTCTCCTGCTTCCGGGGCCACAGCCTGCACTCCCAGCAGTCGGCCGGAGCCCGCTTCGGCAACCAACTTGATGAAACCCCGCGTGTCGAAGTTGGCCAACGCGCGCGGCACGTTGTCCAGGGTCAAGGTGCGGCTGTCGGTTTCGATCCCGGCGTGCTGCGCTTCGGCTTCGCTGTAGCCGACGGTGGCCACTTGCGGATCGGTGAACACCACGGCCGGCATGACGTCGAGATTGAGCTTGGCCTCGCCGCCGGTCATGTTGATTGCCGCGCGGGTGCCAGCCGCTGCCGCGACGTAGACGAACTGCGGTTGGTCGGTGCAGTCGCCGGCCGCATAGATATCCGCTGCGCTGGTGCGCATGCGCTCGTCGATCTGGATGCCGCCGCGCTCGTCCAGCTGCACGTCGGCCGCTTCCAGGTTCAGGCCCTGGGTATTGGGCGTGCGGCCGGTGGCGACGAGCAGTTGGTCGGCACGTAACTCACCATGGTTGGTGGCCAGTACGAACTCGCCGTTGGCGTGGGACACCTGGCTGGCTTGCGTTTGCTCCAGCACTTCGATGCCCTCCATACGGAAGGCCTCCGTCACCGCCGCGCCGATGGCCGGGTCTTCGTGGAAGAACATCGCACTGCGTGCCAGGATCGTGACCTCGCTACCCAGCCGGGCGAAGGCCTGCGCCAGTTCCACTGCCACTACGGAGGCGCCGATCACGGCGAGCCGCTTAGGGATTGTATCGCTCGCCAGTGCCTGGTCTGAGGTCCAGTACGGCGTGTCTTTCAGTCCTGGAATCGGTGGAACGGCCGCGCTTGCGCCGGTGGCGACCAGGCAGCGGTCGAAGGCTACGATGTGCTCGCCACCCTCGGCCAGTTTCACGCTGAGCGTGTGGCCGTCCTGGAAACGGGCGGTGCCGCGCAGCACGCTGATCGCCGGCGTGCTCTCCAGGATGCTTTCGTACTTGGCGTGGCGCAGTTCGGCGACACGGTCTTGTTGCTGCGCGAGCAGACGTTCGCGTAGGACGGTCGGCGTCATGGCGGAAAGCCCGGCGTCGAACGGGCTCTCGCGGCGCAGATGGGCCACATGCGCGGCACGAATCATGATCTTGGAGGGCACGCAGCCCACGTTGACGCAGGTGCCGCCGATGATGCCGCGCTCGATCAGGGTGACGCGGGCACCGCCTTCCACCGCCTTGAGCGCGGCCGCCATGGCGGCGCCACCACTGCCGATGACCGCGACGTGGAGCTTGTCGCCCTCTTTCCCGGCGTCAGTGCTGCTCAACCAACCCCGTGCCTTATCGAGCAGGCCAGGACGGGCTTGTACCATGGCGTCTTCGAACGCCGCTCGATACCCCAGGGCCTCGACAGCGGCCTGCATCTGCTCACGGCTTGCGCCCTCGTCGACCTTCAGTTCGGCCTTCCCGCTGGCGTAGGAAACATCCGCCCGATGCACGCCCGGAATCTTCTCCAAGGCCTCTTTCACATGCACGACACAGGAGGCGCAGGTCATACCAATGATTTTCAGTTCGGTCATTTCGTTACTCATTAGATCGTCTCTTGTCAGGTTCACTGGTTTGGCGGCGTCGGACAGGCATCCGGCCCACAACGGCGATGAGCGGGCGACACGAGATCCCATATCGACACCCCAAACATGAGGGCCAGGCCGATATAGAGCAGCCAACCGCTCCGCCAGCCATAAGCCCGCATAAAAAATACCGCTGCCAGTACCAGGGTAGGACCGATCAGGCCGAGCGCAGTCCGTCGCCACTGCCGATGATTGAGCCAGCCGAGGGCATTGACGAGCAGAGCCAGTCCAGCAAACAGAGGCAGCAGCGTGGTGATGAACAGGCCTTCCCACTGGCTCAAAAAGCCCAGACCGAACGCGGCCCCCAGACTAGCAAGGGCGGGAAAGCACATGGCGCAGCCTATGGCAGAAATCAGCACGCCGACGGAGCCGGCTTTGTCACCGATCCGCGTGAACAGATTGAGAGGATTTGCCATCGGAAGTCCCTCCTATTGCTTGACGCTGGACGGATAGCCAGCGTCCTCGGTCGCCTTAGTCAGCGCCAGGGCATTGGTCTTGGTATCGTCGAAGGTGACGATGGCCTCGCGGTTCTCGAAACTCACCTCAGCCTTGGTCACGCCATCGACCTTGGTCAACGCCGTCTTCACCGTAATCGGGCAGGCGGCGCAGGTCATGCCCGGCACCGCCAGGGTGACGGTCTGCGTGGCCGCCCAGACGGGTGTGGCGACCAGGCTGGCGAGGGCTAAGGATGCGAGCAGTTTTCTCATGGTGAACTCCTGATCAGTAGAACAAGGGAAGGATGTAGGGGAAGCCGAGCGCGACCAGCACCAAGGCCGCCACCAGCCAGTACAGCAGCTTGTAGGAGGTACGTACCTGAGGGATGGCGCAGACCTCGCCCGGTGCGCAGGCTTGAGCGGGGCGGAAAATGCGCCGGTAGGCGAAGAACAGCGCCACCAGTGCCGCGCCGATGAAGAGCGGGCGGTACGGTTCCAGCACGGTCAGGTTACCGATCCAGGCCCCGCTGAATCCCAGGGCGATCAGAACCAGCGGCCCCAGGCAGCAAGCCGAGGCGAGGATGGCGGCTAGCCCGCCAGTGAAGAGCGCCCCGCGCCCGTTTTGAGGTTCAGACATACGCTTGCCCTTTCAAATTTTTTTTGGGGACCCCGATAGCTTGTAATGGAGTTCCACTGCATTCCACAAATTCCTTAAATAACAATTACTTGAGGGAAATATCAATCCACTGCCGCCTGTCTAAATCCAGTGGATTCCAGAGCTCATGGGGGCATAATTGGGGGCAAATTTCGGTTCCTTAAAAAGGATGCCCCCACCGATGCCGCCAGATATTGATACTGCTTTCAAACGAAAACTCAGCGATGCCTTCATCCGCTCGCTGACTGAGCCCGGCAAGCACGCCGACGGCGAAGTGCCTGGCCTCTACTTGGAGGTGAGAACGTCGAGCAGGGCCGGTAAATCCCCGTCCAAATTCTGGCGCTTGAAGTATCGGCTGCATGGTAAGGAAAACCGCTTCTCCATTGGCGCTTACCCTGAAATCGGTCTGAAGGAGGCACGCGACATTGCCCGCGGCGCACGCCGCGACGTAGCCAACCACATTGCTCCGCTCAAAGCCAAGACCGCGAAGATAGGGGCACAGCTGCTCAACGAAGAGCGCACCTTCGGGTATGTGGCCAAACAATGGTTAGCATTTAAGTCTGCGGAACTGGTGCCCAAATCCATCTCGGGGTTTAGTGGCGCACTTAATAACCACATCTTGCCCGCTATCGGCAATAAACCGGTCAGCGAGATCAAGCTGGAGCACATCACCACAATCATCACGGAGCTGCGCCGTCAGCGCATCATGGCCATGGCCCGGCGCGTACGCACCATCATCCGTTCCATTCTGGGCTTTGCCGAAGGTCGAGGCTGGGTGGAGCGCAACGTGGCGCTCAGTAACACTGAGGAGCTAAAGATTCGCCATGTCGTGACCAGCAACCCGGCGATCGAAAGGCCCGCCGACCTGGGCAGGTTTCTTCTACGTCTGGATGACTGCAACGATGGCAGCGTTGCGACCGCGATGCGCCTGCTGGTCATGTTGCCGGTCCGTCCTGGCGAGCTAGTAAAGATGCGCTGGGAAGACGTTGACCTGGTCGGCGCCGATTGGCGTTACGTGGTCAGTAAAACCAAGCACTTGGACAAGAGCAAGCACATCGTGCCGTTACCAGAGCAAGCTCTGGTCCTGTTACGCGAGCTAAGTAAAACCCGCGTGGTGGACGAAGAAGGCAAAGGATGGGTGTTCTCCTCGCCGATTTATCCAGGTCGTCCCATTAATCCGACCTCCATGCTCAAGTCCTTTCAGCGTATCTGGCCAGATTACGACATCACTGCCCACGGCTTTCGCGCTACCTATCGGACTATTGCTCACGAGCACTTGGGTATTGACCCCATCGTGCTCGAACTGTCGTTATCCCATCGCATGCCAGGTGCGCTTGGAGCTGTGTATGCGCGCGCGCAACTGCTGGTACAGCGCCGGGAGGCGGCTCAACAATGGGCTGACTATTTAGACCTTCTGCGGCACAGCGCAGCTCAAGAGAGGAAAGACTGACGACACAGAGAAAACAATCAGAAGATTTGAGCTGGAAACGACTCTCGCATCTTACGTCAGCCCCATTGAAATCTGAGGGGTTTCCCTTCTTGCTGAAGCAGGGAACGACTCAGCTCTGGATTTGTTTTTGGCGCGTACCAAAGACCAAGAAGGAAAGATTCCATCGCTACGCCAATGAGTGTTGCATACAGACCTTGGCAAAGTACGCGGCGGCCCTTTTTAATATGTCTGGCTGTTCAGTGACGCGCTTGAGTTCCGCGCATGCAGATCATTATCCTGCTGCCGTTCTTCTTCAGGTTTGCTGTAGCGCTTTATCCAGGCATAGAGGCTATGCGTCGACACGCCAAGACGGGCCGCTACCTCAGCGAGAGGCAGTTTCTTTTCGGTCACTTGATTGACTGCTTAGATTTTGAATTCTTCGGGGTGACGTGCGTGGCTCATGGCACCTCCTAATTGGCCTAAGTTTAAGGCAAAGAGGTGTCTACGAAACCCGGGGCGATTCAAGATGACAGTCACACGGCGTTATTGCAAGTCTTGCTTGGCGTTAGAAAATAGCCACTAATCTGATATCGCCAATCTGTCTCATTTCTGTCACACAAGCCCCGTAGCGTTCGCTGGCCAAGATGCTGGAGGGTGATCTTATGAATGCAGAGAGCCGTGTAAAAATTCGACGTTTAGCTGCAAACGCAGACGTCCGAAAGAGGGTGATCGGTGCTTTCTGGAGAAGTCAAATGCTGGTGCGGCAGACGGCGGAATACAGGATTGCGCTTTTGCACCGATATCCTGCTGGATTGGTAAACGATGCTGAAATGGATGCCTTGCTGGAAAGCTGGCCCCGTCATCGTACCCACCTCCTCGCACATACCAATTCTGCTGCGGCGACTTAATTACCTCTCTGCGATTTCCCGGGGCTCTTAACGTTGAGCAAGCGCGTTCGCTTGGAGAGACTTACACCAGAACCGTTTTATACGTTTGTTTGCGGTGCTCAACTCATTCATCAGCAAAATGATGAGTATGCGCCAGCAACGAATCGGGTATACCGTCGCGAATCAAACCACCCTGCTCTATCCAGTCCTGGGTCGATTGATAAGCACGTTGGAGAAGCTGATCGGTCTGGTTGAAGTCGAACACTGAAGCGTCCAGTGGGCACAACGGCGGGACGACATGGATGGCGGCGCGAGCGCGGTACAACTCGATGTCACGCACCAGTTGACGCATGCTCATCAAGTTGAGCGTGTGCAAGGCCAGCGCAACGAGTCCACTGGGCGGACAGGGGCAGGCACAACCGAACCCGGTGGGCAGCACCAGAACCCGATTTGCACCCAATGCCACCGCGCTGGCAATTGGCGTGTTGCTGCTGACACCGCCGTCAACCAGGAACTTTTCGCCGACTCGCACGCTGGGAAACACCAGCGGAATTGCAGCACTGGCGAGCAACGCCAGTTCGGCACTGCCACTGGATAAAAGCTCTTCGGCACCGCTTAGCAGATTGGTGGTGACGATATAAAGCGGCAACTCGGTATCTTCAATCCGCTTGACCGGCAGTGATCTGCTCACCAAACGATGCAAGGCGGATGCACTCAGCAAGTGCCCACGACGATTCAGAATGCCCTTGATTGTGTCGAACGCCGAGAACGGGAACACATCCGACTTGCGCAGACTGCGCCAGAAGTCTGCAAGTTCGCTTACGCCTTGGGCATTCGGTCTCGCGGCGAAGTAGGCACCGTTGATGGCGCCGACCGACGCGCCCACCACTAGGTCGAACACGATGTCAGCCTCAACCAGAGCCTGCAGCATCCCGACCTGAACCGCCCCCAAGCTGCCACCACCGGCCAGGACAAGTGCTGTTTTTGCAATTGGCATGACCGTGCCCTCACCTCATCGCCCTCTTCAGGCTACAAGCCTAGCTGGCTGGCAGCCGATATCACGAGAATGATTACAGTACGCTCCGCCCATACTCAAGTGAGGCGTCGTGCTCCAGGTTAGCGTCTACACTCGATCTAGGTTATGACGTTATTCAGATTTGGAGCTTCCTCCAATGCCCGGCGCGCCTGAAACGACCAATACCAAAAAGCTGAATCCGAAAAACAGCCATCCTCGCTGGTTGAGGCTGACCCATTGGCTGAACGCCTTGGCAGTGTTGGTCATGGTCATGAGCGGATGGCGTATCTACAACGCCTCTCCCCTCTATGGTTTTGATTTTCCCAAGTCGATCACCTTGGGCGGATGGCTGGGTGGCGCGCTGCAATGGCATTTCGCAGCCATGTGGTTGCTGGTGGGCGTCGGTCTTTTTTACTTACTTCTCAATCTTTTTAGCGGCAGGCTGTCGCGACGTTTTTTCCCTGTATCACCCAAAGGCTTTTTTCATGACCTGTGGTCTGCTCTCCATGGTCGGCTGGGGCATGACGATATAAGCCATTACAACCATGTGCAGCGCGTGGCGTATCTGTTCGTGATTCTCGACATTACCGTTCTGGTGATTTCCGGGTTGGTGTTGTGGAAGTCAGTACAGTTTCCGCTACTACGCGAACTGCTGGGCGGCTACGACATAGCACGGCACGTGCACTTCATTGCGATGTCTTTACTGTTGGCGTTCATCGCCGTGCATTTGGTGATGGTCGTACTGGTGCCGAAGACTTTATGGGCCATGATTGTCGGCCATAAGGAGCGCGCATGAGCAAGCGCCCAGAGTTGGATGAATCGGCCATTTTGAAGGACGCACGAAAGATTATTTCGCTCAAAGTCGAAGATCGTTCAAGACGTGCCTTCCTGCTGCGTAGCTTGACCCTCGGCGGGGTGGCGATGTTGTCCGGCTGCAACATCTCCGATAACGATCAAGTTGAAACGGCGCTGTCGTCCATATCGCGCTTAAATGACAGAGTGCAGAGCTGGCTGTTCAATCCGAACGCCATGGCTCCCACCTACCCTGAGTCGATGATCACACGGCCATTTCCCTTCAATGCCTTCTATGGCATCGACGAAGCGCCAGCCGTCGATGAAGACAGCTACCGTCTGGAAGTCTCCGGCATGGTTGCCGACAAGCACAGCTGGAGCCTTGAGGAGCTGCGCGCCATGGCGCAGACCGAGCAGATCACCCGACACATTTGTGTCGAGGGCTGGAGTGCCATTGGCCGCTGGGGCGGTGTGCGCTTCAGCGATTTCCTCAAGCACGTGGGTGCTGACACCGATGCCCGGTACGTCGGCTTCAAATGCGCCGACGACTACTACACCAGTATCGACATGCCCACGGCACTGCATGCTCAGACGCTACTAACGCTGACTTACGACGGTGCTGTACTACCGCGTCAATATGGCTTCCCGATGAAACTGCGCATGCCGACCAAACTTGGTTACAAGAACCCGAAGCACATTCAAGCGATTTTCGTCACCAACACCTACCCCGGTGGTTACTGGGAAGACCAAGGCTATAACTGGTTCGGTGGTAGCTGACACCCGAGGCAACCTCATTGCGCGGCATGGGCTGCGCTTTTTCGCAACCTGAGTCTCAAGGAGCTTCACTATGAAAAGGTTAACTACTGCAATCCTAGGTGTTTGCCTGGCAGTGGGCGTCGCCGGTGTACACGCCGAAGATACGATGAGCAATGACACGATGAAGAAGGACACGATGTCCCAAGACACGATGAAAAAGGACACTATGAAGAAGGATGCGATGCACAAGGACACGATGAAGAAAGACAACATGTCCAAAGATTCAATGGGCAAAGACACGATGAAAAAAGGCAACATGTCTAAAGATGAAATGAAAAAAAATGACATGTCCCAATAACGACATTGTCAGAGACGGCTGTTGGAAGGCCTACCTTGGTGGGCCTTCTAATTTCCAATCGATAATGTGTTTCGCTGCCATGAAAATTGTCGAGTTTTAAAGATTCGAAATCTGTCAGGGCCAAAGTCGTGCAGCCCTGCTAACTCGAAAAGCTCCTTACTGAATGGATCAAGGCTCTCAACGCCCTTACGAGCAATGCTGGTCTCGAGAAAGATATCGAGTTCAAAGCCATGCAAAACGACTGTCTGTATCCTGCTCCAAATGCCCCGTTCATTTACTGCCAAAAATCACTTTGAGATCAGTAACCGCAGAAGAACCCTATAGTTCCAAAAGTCAAAAACAATCTACGCTTGGCTGGGAGCTTTTTGCCAGCTCTATAGCAGCGTTAATGGCCGCCCGAGCTTGGGGCTGTTTTTCCAACAGGTAGACCCTACTGCCGCCGATGCCAAGGTCAAGATATCGCAAGCATCCGCTTCGCTGAGGATATCAAGGGAGTCAAATCCAATTTGCTCAAGACGAGCGATAACAGCTGGCCCTACACCCTTTAAGGCCAACAAAGCTTCCTTTTCCTTCGTTGTAAATGGCATCCGTAAACTCCTGTTCTCGGGAAATTAAAATCCTAAAGTTTGCACGACTGTGGAACTCATCTCAATCGTTCACCTCCCTGTCTAATCGTACTCATCAGCCCATCGGCTATATCGGGAAAGGCATACTAATTCGATATAGCGTAGAGATAAGTAAGAAAACCTGATCTAAAAACGATAAACTATAAACAAGTGTATCCGCCACCGATATGGAGATGGCGGATACCGAGTCCGTTAGCTATCAGCTCTTAGGAGCACCTTGGTCAACCAAAGCGCGCCAAGTCTTGTAGCTCGGACGCTCTTGCATTCTTGCATACCAAGCACGCAACGCTTCACATTCTTCAGGAACTGGCAGTTTCACCAACGACGCGAAGATCATCCCGCCGATGACAGCGATGTCCGCCATCGAAAACTTGTCGCCGGCAACATAGGACTGTTGCTGAAAGAGCTTGTCGAAGTAACGCATACCTCGGGTCGCTTTTTCTCCCATCTTTGCCCCCCATTCGGCGTTCTGGTAAAGCTCGACCTTTGGCCCAAGTCCCGGCGTTGCGTGATGGAAGTAAACACTGACCGCGTCGAGGAATTCGATTTCCGCACGCTTGGTCATCATGTGGATCAGACCTTTCTCAACGGGCGTTTCCCCGGTCAGGGTCGGGTTGCCATCCAAGCTATCCAAATATTGGGTGATGGCGGTGCACTCAGCGATCCGTGTTCCATCCTTCAGCTCAAGCACCGGGAGGGTGCCGGAGTAGTTGATCGCCAAAAATTCAGCCTCTTTGTGCTCCCCAGTCCAGAGATTCACCGAAACAAACTCAATCTTCGGCAACATGCCTTTTTCGGCAAGTGCGATACGCACTCGTGCTGGGTAAGGGCCATCAAACCAGTCATAGATCTTCATTGGAGAGATGGTAGAGACGTCATCGAGTGGTTGTGAGGTAGTCATGAGATATTGCCTGCCTGTCAGTTGGTAGGTTGAGATTGCGCCGGAATTTTCTTGCCGTCAACCCCCTACCTGTCAATTGGCAGGTTGGGACGAAAGGAGTACGATCAGCGGTACATCCAGTGGGATTCAGTTGAGGAAGGTGTGACGTGAGCGAGAATGCTCGAGAGCGAATCCTGGCAGCGGCTAAATCTGCAGCCCAGTTACACGGTTACGGCGGGATTAACTTCCGTAGCATTGCTGAGGAGGTAGGTATCAAGAATGCGAGCATTTACTACCATTTCCAAAGCAAAGCTGACCTCGGTGCAGCCGTTGCGCAACGGTATTGGCAGGAAACGATGGAGGCGCTCACTAACCTCCGGCTTTCCCACACTGACCCGAAGCGGTGTCTGCAGCTCTACCCATCGATTTTCCGCAAGTCCCTAGAGAACAGGAATCGGTTGTGTCTCTCGAGCTTTATGGCCGCCGAGTTCGAAGACCTCCCTGATCAAGTGTCCAAGGAAGTTAGGGCATTCGCAGACGTGAACGTAAAGTGGCTTGCAGACGTTCTCTCTGACAGCAAATGGGGTGATGCTAAAAGTTGTGAACGACGCGCCCTTGCGATCTACACCGCAGTGGCGGGCGCGCAGCTCATAGCTCGAACCAGGGAGGATATCTATCTGTTCGACGATTTGATTTCAAGCTATCAGGAAGCAGGGTTAATTCCCGCTTGAACGTCTAACCCAAGGTCACTTAAACGCCAGCCCCCAACCTGGCAACGAACTTTCCGCAAAGCCTTGGCGATGGCCGATCATTCGCACGCGAGCTGCCTCTGGGCGATCATCCAGGCATGAAGTGTGTCGATACACGGCGCGTATTTTTGCCTGACGATTTTGGCAGCAACTTCGCCAATTCAGCTAATTGGGCCTCAGCTTTCTCTAACGCCGTTGCGGCGCAGCGCTGCCAGACCTCCGCCAGTGGTTGCAGATCTGATTCGACCGATGCTTTTTGACACCACTGATAATGGTCGTGCCAGGCACCCAGAGCCGATTGAAGGGCCTTGAGAGAACTCGCGGCCTTACTCGAAAGCGGTGACAGTTTGGGAAACGCCTCTGTCAGGTAGCGGGTTCGCTTGACCAGGATTCTCAACTCGTGCCGATCTGATTCAGAGTCATCTACCGCCGCATGCAATCGATCAATCTGCTTTGTCAGCGCCTTTGCGATTTGACGCTGGACATGCTGCAAACCGCCGTTGATTTCAGCCAAGCGAAAGGCTGAAGGCCACTCATCCAATTGAATGAACAGGTTCTTGAGAGCTGGGCTTTTTAGAAATTTGAGGTAGTCCGAATCCAGCTGCGCCTTCCTGAACTGCGCCTGGTCAGGAAAGCCCCTCTCCTCTAGTTCTTCGATCAATACCTCAAGATCGCGAGCCGGCGTGGTCAGCCTTCCCACTTCCGCCGCAGCATTATTCAACGCAGTGGCTTCGCTCATCGAACGCATCGGTCGGAGTAGGCTCCGGATGCGCCTCACAGAGATTCTGAGGTCATGCAAGGCTTCGCCATCAGTCCTGGCCTCCAATCGTGCACGGGAGTGATACAGGGCGACCTGAAGGGTCAGTATCTCAGCAACGAACTTGTCAACGAAGGACATGCAGTCATCTCTTTGAAGCGCTATGGATACGAGCTTAGCAGACGCGCTATTCGCCAAATATTGGCCCTGCTCGCGATTTGATAAGGTCGTCAATGACCGAGCCTCAGCGCATTGACCTCTACCGTGCTCGGCTTCGCGCAGTGCTACAGCGATTACTCATTATAGGCTACTATTTTGTTTCAGTTTTAAGTCTGGCGCGTTCAACCGTACAACCCCGCGTCGACCGATCTAACTACCGCCTGATTCAAATAGAACGTGACGAAATCGCCCTACAAGGATGTTGCTATGAATTCAACGCTAGACGTAGTTCGTGCTCAAATGCAGGAGGCAGAGCCGGTATTGAAGCAGCTCGATGTGGAGCTCGAAGCTATCAACTTTGATCCCTTTACCCCGTCCAGCGTGGACGCAGCCATCGATAGGGTCGCGGCAGTCATAGATACCCTCCTGGTGAATTTCAGAGGCAATCCGATACTCAGTCCGCTAGCCGACCAGTTGAAGTCTCAATATCGCGACGCGATTCAACACCAGGTTGATTCAGCTCAAGGAGGGTGAGTTGACAGTGCCCTGGCGTTGCTGGAAGGCTTGCTTTGCCTTAGAGAATTGCCACTAATCTAATATCGCCTCCCTGCCTCATTTCTGTCACACAACCCCGGTAGCGTTCCCTCGCCAACACGCGGGAGGGGTGATCTTACGAACGCAGAGTGCCGAAAGAAAATTCGATTCCTCAACGCGAAAGCAGGCTCACGGAAGAGAGTTATCGGCGCGCTCTGGAGGAACCAGATGCAGGTGTTGAAAACAGCGGAATACAAAATCTCGCTTTTGCAACGGTATCCTGCTGGGCTGATATACGACGCTGAAATTGAAGCATTGCTGAAAAGCTCGCGCTCTCATTGTACTAATGCGCTCAGAAGACGTCGACCTAGTCGGCAACGATTGGCGTTCCGTCCTGAGTAAGACGAGGTACCTAGAAAAAAGCAAGCACATCGTGCCGTTGCCCGAGCAAGCCCTAGTCCTGTTACGCCATCTAAGTAAAACCCGCGTGGTGGATGAAGAAGAAAAAGGGTGGATGTTCGTCTCACCGATCTATCCAGGTCGCCCGGCTAACTTGGCCTCCATGCTAAAGTCCTTTCAGCATATCTGGCCCGAGATAGCCTGGGTCTTATACCCTCATCCCGGGCCTGAGGCTGACTACGAACACAAGTTCACCTGGCTGTTAGTGACGGCAAAGGCTAAGTTCGAATCTCTCGGCGGGGATGCTGAAAAAGTCCCGGCATTCTTTTACATCGCACTGTCAAAGTGCTGTGCCTGATTTCCATGGACGCGCCAACCTTGAATGAGGCCGATATTCAAGTTATCGAGGGCTTCTTCTGCAAGAAACCGAATCAGGTGAAAGCGCTGAAAAGGCGGTTCGCGAAACACCGCGCGGCCTGATCAGCCCGGCAAGCACCGAACCTCGTCGAAGAAATGCGGCGCTTCCAGATTTCCCACCCAACGTACCTCTGTTCAACCGCCGTGCTTCCTACCTAGTGGGAGAGGCGGACGGTGTAATGAGATCAGAAACCCTCAAGTACGATCTTGCCTATGGTCTTCTGACTTTCGATGAGAGCGTGAGCTCGACGCAGGTTGGCAGCCGTGATCTTTCCGAGATTTTCCCCGACTGTCGTCGTCAATACGCGCTGGTCAATCAGATCGGACACACGATTGAGCAGCTCATGCTGCTTGATCATATCCGGCGTCTCGAACAAAGCACGGGCGAACATCATTTCCCAATGCAACGATATCGCCTTCATCTTTAGCGGCATGACGTCGAGGATTTCGGGATCGTCAATTGCCGCCAGCTTGCCTTGCGGACGCAGAATTTCCGCCAGCTGCGGCAGGTAGACATCGGTATGGGCCAGGCTCGCTACATAGCTAACTTGGCTGATCCCGAGCTGTTCCAACTGCGAAAGCAAAGGCTGGCTGTGATTGATCACGTGGTGAGCGCCAAGCTGATTTATCCAGTCACTCGTTTCAGACCGTGAAGCTGTTCCAATAACTGTCATTTTGGTTAGCTTGCGAGCCAATTGGACGAGGATTGAGCCCACTCCGCCCCCAGCCCCCATGATGAGTAAACTGTTCCCCTCTCCACCCCCTTCAGCAACGCCAAGGCGGTCAAAGAGCAACTCCCAAGCGGTAATAGACGTGAGAGGTAATGCCGCTGCTTGAGCTGCATTGATGGTTTTAGGCTTATGACCAACGATACGCTCATCCACGCAGTGAAATTCGCTGTAGCTACCAGGACGCACAATAGAGCCTGCGTAGAAGACCTCGTCGCCGACTTTGAACAGCGTTACATCAGCGCCGATCTCACGGACTACTCCCACTGCGTCCCAACCCAGCACCTTGGGTTCAGTGGTCGCGGAGCCTGCCCTGATCTTGGTGTCGACAGGATTGACTGAGATGGCCTGCACCTCCACCAATAGATCACGCGAGCCTGGAGTTGGCCTTGGCAGATCCATGTCCATCAGCGAATTGGGGTCTTCGATTGGCAGACCATGTTGAGTGAATGCAATGGCTTTCATGTTATTCCTTCAAGTCGGTAAGGAGCCGCTTCAACAAAGAAAACGACCTGGATAAATTCGGATGGAGAAAACCCCTGAACGCTGCGTGGCGCATCAGGGGTAAATTGGATCAAGCCTGTTGTACTTGTGGGCAGATCAGCTTTCGGTCATTGGTGCTGATGGCACCGGCGGTTGGCTGCGCTGCCATACCGATCCATAACGGGTGTATTGCGGAGGAACCGGGATAGCCGTTCGCAATTCGTCTGCGGCGGTGCGGGCCCAGAAGGGGTCTCGCAGCATGTCCCGGCCAACCAGAACAATGTCTGCCCGACCGTTCTGTACGATTTCTTCAGCCTGGCGGCCGCTTTCGATCAGACCGACGGCGCCTGTCATGATCCCAAGCTCACGACGCAGCAATTCAGCCGCTGGAACTTGGTAGGCAGGGAAAGCCTTTACCTTCACCATAGCGATACCGCCTGACGAACAGTCGATGAGGTCTACGCCCTGCTCCTTCATCCATTTGCCGTAGATGAGGAAGTCTTCAGGTGTGTTACCGCCTTCGGTGTAGTCGGTGGACGAGATCCGGACGAACAATGGGCCTTTCCACTCGGAGCGAACGGCATCGATCACTTCACGGACGATGCGATAGCGGTTCTCATGGCTGCCACCGTATTCGTCGGTGCGATGGTTCGCGAGTGGCGAGAGAAACTCATTGAGCAGATATCCGTGGGCAGTGTGCACTTCCACTACGTCGAAGCCCGCCTCATGAGCACGGCGTGCGCCTTGTCGGAAAGCCTCTACCACCTGCTTGATTCCTGCCAGATCGAGTGCCTGCGGCACAGGTGAATCGGCAGTGAACGGGATGGCCGAAGGTGCGATGGATGGGCCTGGGATACCCAACTGACGGCCTGCATGCCCCAACTGGCAGCCTGCTTTCGCCCCAAACCGCTGAATAGTTTTGACTAGCTCGGCTAACCCTGGAACTTGGACGTCGTCCCAGATCCCAATATCGCCAGGGCCAATCATTCCATTACTCATAATGGCAGTGGTTTCCAGAAATACGAGACCTGCGCCACCAAGGGCTCGAGCACCGTAGTGCACGGTATGGAAATCCGTAACGCATCCATCATCATCGGCTGAGTGCATGCACATTGGTGACATCGCAATCCGGTTGCGAAGTGTCAAGCCACCGATGGTTACTGGTTCAAAAAGTTTTGCGGACAAAATCAATACTCCGAGGGTTGTTCAGGGCTAGGCTGGAGTTCTCGATCCAGTCAAATGCCCGTTTGCAAACAAGCCTATCGGAGTGGGCAGAAACGTAAATACTGCGAAAATTTGCATATAGTACGCTTAAGCGTACTGCCCTACCCTTGCTCTTCAGCTAAGAACGGTGCATCTGATTTCAGCCCTGCAGCTTCCTCGTCCGCTCTCATCTGCGCCGCTGTGGTCATACCCCGACGTTTCAACCAGGCATCTCCCCAACCGCATAATCCCAAGATGAAAGGCTCAAGGCTCCGACCTTCGTCGCTTAGCGAGTATTCAACTTTAGGTGGTACCACTGGGTAGACCTTGCGTACCACAAGTCCATCCTCCTCCATATCCCGAAGCTGCTTGATCAACAATCTCGGCGGTACGCCGGTAAGGCGCCGTTGTAGCTCATTGAATCGATGCGTGCCATCCAGCAGCAGGTGGTAAAGGATGACCCCCTTCCACTTGCCGCCCATTATGTGAAGCGCGGCTTCGATGGAACACCCCGGTGCGCCGTCATAGTTCCTAAGCTTGGTCATACATCATCCTCAGTTGGGTAGTACGCTTTTTGGCACTACGTGCAAATAAATGCCATATACGCGGTGATGATCATAACTTTAACATGCGCATGTCGAGTGAGCGCAATGGCCCGCCTCGCTTCTCAAACGACCGAAAATGATGGGCGAATACACGCTGCAGGTCGGCGGCCGTGAGCGGCCGACCAAGGTTTTTCTCGTTGAGATTCATGTTGGTATTCATAATTGGGGGTGCAAATGTTTGCAGTTATGGGTGTAACTGGCCAAGTTGGCAGAGCTGTTGCCAACGCATTGCTGGATGCCGGGGAGCAGGTCAGAGTGATCGTCCGGGATGCTGCCAAAGGTGCGGTATGGGCTGATCGCGGGTGTGAAGTCGCCGTCACGGATAATCGCAATATACCGGCCATGACACGGGCGCTGACTGGTGTGGACGGTGCATTCATCCTGATGCCACCCAACTATGACCCCTCACCTGGTTTCCCGGATACCGTCGAGGCAAACCGCTCGGTGCGTGAAGCCCTGGATAAGGCGAAACCAGCGAAAGTCATCGTGTTGTCTACGGTAGGCGCCCACGTCGAGCGCGAGAACCTGCTCAACAATTTGAAGATGTCCGAAGAGAGCTTTCGGACACTGAACCTGCCAATCACCTTTCTGCGTGCGGCATGGTTTATGGAGAACTCATCCTGGGACTTGAGCGACGCTCGCGTCGGCAACATCAACAGTTTTCTCCAGCCTGCCGACCATCCCATTCCCATGATTGCTATCCGCGACATTGGCACCACGGTTTCGCAACTGCTGCATGAGGACTGGGACGGGGCAAGGGTTGTGGAACTGGAGGGCCCATCACGTTATTCCGCCAAGGACATCGAAGATGCCCTCTCACTCGCATTCGGTCATCGAGTAACTACCAACGTTATACCTCACTCCGAATGGGAGCCACTTTTCCGATCCCAAGGGGCTACCAATCCCCTTCCCCGCATTCAAATGATCAATGGTTTCAATGAAGGGTGGATTGATTTCGAAGGCGGCGGTATCGAGATGCGCAAAGGTTCGACAACGTTGAACGAAGCCATCTCCCAATTGGTTGCAGAGCGGGCGTAATAGCCGGCGCAACCCTTCAGGTCGGCGCATACGTCCAGAGCGAGTATGTGTCCGCCCTTTATCTTGAGGAATTCATTATGTCCAAAGTCGTCCGCTTCCACCGCATCGGCGGCCCAGAAGTGCTTCAGATTGATGACGTTGATGTGCGTAGCCCAAAAGCGGGAGAGGTTCGTATCAAGGTTAAGGCTCTTGGCCTCAATCGAGCAGAAGCGATGTATCGGCTCGGCCAGTACACCTTTACCCCTGAGATGCCCGCCACTCTCGGTTACGAAGCAGCCGGTACAATCGAGAGCGTTGGGCCTGGTGTCACCGAGTATGCTGTGGGCGATGAGGTGAATGTAATCCCCGCTTTCTCGTTCGCAGACTACGGCATGTACGGCGAACTCGCTGTTGCCCCGGTGCACGCCTTAGTTCGTCAGCCAGCAGGAATGACATCCGTAGAAGCTGCCGGCACTTGGATGCAGTTCGTTACCGCATACGGTGCTCTGGTTGATATCGGGAATCTGCAGAAGGGTGACACCGTTCTGATTCGCGCAGCGTCGAGCAGCGTAGGGTTGGCGGCCATCCAGATTGCAAACATTCTGGGGGCAGTTCCGATCGCGCTAACCCGCACCAGTGAAAAGCGCCAAGCCTTGTTGGACGCGGGAGCCGCCCACGTTATTGCGACACAGGAACAGGATCTCGTCTCCGAAGTGAACCGGATCACCGCAGGCGCAGGTGCCCGCATGGCGTTTGACCCAGTGGGCGGACCAGAGGTAGCCAATGTCCTGCGAGCACTCTCCTACCTCGGAATTTTCTTTCAGTACGGAGCGCTCGATACAGCAGACATGAGCATCCCTGTGATGGAAGTGCTTGGCAAAGATCTGACCATTCGTGGATACCAGTTGTTTGAAATCACTCAAGACCCCGAACGTCTGGACGGCGCTAAAGCATTCATCACCAAGGGCCTGCAATCCGGCGCGCTGCGTCCATTGATAGCAAAGGTCTTCCCGCTTGCTCAAATCGTCGACGCCCACCGGTTCATGGAGTCGAACGCACAAATTGGCAAGATAGCTATCGAGATCTAAGATCTATTCTTCCCCGTCTGGTGGCTTCGTCGCCAAATAGCACCATATCGATGTTACTAAAGCCGGACGGGGACTTTAAGCCGGCATTAATTGCCCATAAATGCTTTAGCCCTCACACGTGTTTAACCCGACTTTCTAAGCAAGATCCCACCCTATCCCAAAGCCGTAAAACTACCCTGAGACCCGAATGCGCGCTGGGAGCCGCCTGTGCGTTATGCCGCGACGCGTTTTGTTTTGCTAAACGCCCTCTTACCAAATTGCAAATTCCTTAAACGGCCTCCCCAGCGCATCCTCGGCGCATAGCTTCATAAAAACAACAAAAGCCGATCGAGATACCTCCTATGTCCCCATCCAGACTCAAGTTGATGTGCGTGCGGATCATGACCAGTGCGGTTGTGGGTCTTTCTACGTTAACTGCATACGCCGAAGGCGATAAGCCTGACTCCGTCAAAATCGGCATCACGACATTTATGTCCGGCTCCGCCTCAGTCTTTGGCATGCCGGCTAAGGCTGCCGCCGAGCTCTATATAGAAGAGCTCAACTCAGCCGGCGGTATTGATGGCGTCAAGGTAGATCCTGTTTACGTTGACGAGGGCGTAGGGGGTGATCGGCTTTTATCTGAATACCGCCGGGTCGTGCAGGAGCAGGGTGCGAAGGTGATGATCGCCTCAATCTCCAGCGGTAACTGCAACACACTCGCCCCCGTCGCTGAAGACCTGAAGGTTGTGAACATTCTCTGGGACTGTGGGACAGAAAAAGCACTCGAAGGCCATTCATACAAATATGTCTTTCGCACCCAGGCAAACGCAGTGACCGAAATGGTTGCCAGCGTCCTTTACTTGCTAAAGGTCAATCCTGATTTCAAAACCATCGCAGTCGTAAACCAGGATTACGCATGGGGCCGAGACTCATGGGAAATCTTCAGCGCTGTGCTGAAGCAACTCAAACCAGACGTGAAAGTCGTTGCTGAGCTGTTCCCCAAATTCGGAGCTTCTGATTTTTCTGCCGAGGTCAGCCGACTGCAGGTCTTGCGACCAGACATCGTGCTCACCACCTCGTGGGGAGGCGACCTGGATACCTTCGTACGCCAAGCCAGCCAGAGAGGCCTGCTGAAGACTTCTAAGTTTTTCCTGGCCCTGGGCGAAACCTCACTTGAGCGCCTTGGCAATACGCTGCCTGATGGCGTCCTGATTGGTGCGCGCGGCGATCATTACTTCTTGAATCCTCAATACGCCAAGGATGCCCGGCATCAGGCGTTCGTCACCAAATACCACGAGCGTACGGGCACCTACCCGATCTACTCTGTGTACCACATGGTGCAGGCGCTCGACGGCATGAAGGCGGCCTACCTGAGGGCGATCCAGGCCAACGGCGGCAAATGGCCCAATGAGGAACAGCTGGCCGACGCCTTCAAGGGGCTCGAATTTCGGGGGCTGACCAGTCAGATCCGCATACGCCCAGAAGACGGGCAGGGACTGGAATCTCAGCTCTTTGGCATCACCACCTCAAGTCCCGACTACAAATTCAAAGTTTTGAAGGACATCGTGATTGTCCCTGCCGACAAGATCACGACCCCGCCAGGTGAAAAATCTCCTGAGTGGGTCAAGACCGTGACGCCTGAGTTGCTTGACCAGGTTCAACCTGTGAGCGCCTTGCAATGAGCCGGGATATTTTCATCCTGGCCATGCTAGACGGCATGTCCTACGCCGGGTTGCTGTTTCTGGTTGCACTGGGGCTGACCTTCATCTTTGGCGTAGTGCGCATCCTGAATGTGGCACACGGAAGCCTCTACGCGTTCGGTGGCTACGGTTCAGCTTCCCTGGGGCTATGGCTTGGGCAGGGACCGGAATCTGCAGTGACATCCGTACTACTGCTGGTCACAGGCGCTATCGCGGTAGGGATCGTACTGGGAACGGTGCTGATGCTGTTGCTCAGGCAGTTCCAGGATCGCGACCCGATTCTCCAGCTCTTGGTGACCTTCGGCGCCTTCATGATGTTTGAGGACCTGCAAAGGATGATCTGGGGGACGCAGCCTTATTTTGTGGCGGATGTCGTCAACCAGATGGGGACATCTGAACTGATGGGCGTGGTGTACATGAACTACCAGTTGCTCTTCGTCCCAGGCGCGGCGCTGGCGGTCTACTTCCTCCTCAAGTGGTTCCTGAACAGCACTCTGATGGGACGGCAGATCATCGCAGTCACCCATGACCGAGAAGTGGCGACAGCCCTTGGCATCAACGCACGGCGCATAGCCTATCTAACTTTTGTTGTCGGCGAAGTCCTGGGGGCCTTGGGCGGAGCACTGGCTTCACCCACCACGTCACTGGTGCCAGGCATCGGCGCGGACATGATCGTACTGTCGTTCGCGGTCGTCGCAAGTGCCGGTCTGGGTCAAATAACGGGGGCCCTGATTACCGCCCTGCTGATTGGGTTGTCGCGTTCTTTCTGCGTGTACCTTGCACCCGAATTTGATGTCGTCATGCCCTACCTGATCATGGTTCTGGTGTTGCTGGCGAGGCCTCAAGGCCTGTTCACTGTTGTTCAGGCGAGGAAAATCTGATGCGCTCTCTCCTACTTAATACTGCTGCGGTCATCGTCATCCTTGGCCTGGCAATAGCATTCCCTTGGCTCAAGCTCCCCCTGATTTTGTCGCTGTGCTACGGCTTGGCTGCGCTTGGCATTGTAGTTCTGCTCAAAGCGGGACAGATATCGTTCGGTCACGCCATGTACGCCTGTATCTCTGGATACGTGGTGGCCTTTGTTGGGCATCGCTATCCAGGCCGGGCAAGACGCCAACACGCTGGTGCAACTGCCCAGTGAGCCCAACGTACTGGCCGACAGTCACCTGCTGGAACGCGGCGTGCAGGTCACCGGGCAGAACTTCAACGGCTCGCTGGACAACGACAAGGACGCCTACCTCGGCAAGTTCTCCAAATTCATGCCAGTGGGCTTCTATTACCGCTCGTTCTACAAGCCCAAGGGCGCGTGGAAACTCTGGGAGCCGATCATTCGCAAGAAGGCCGGCCTGGGCGTGCTCGACCTGAAGTTCCAGCCCGAGTATTACGACAAAGCCTATCTGTTCGCGGACCTGGCCGTCATCGGCGCAGGCCCGGCCGGTCTTCAGGCCGCCCTGACGGCCGCCAACGCGGGCGCCAAGGTGCTGCTGATCGAGCAACAGCCGGTCCTCGGCGGCTCGCTGACGTACGCCCGCTTCGACCTCGAAGGCACCCGCGCCGAGACCTTGCGTCGTGAACTGGTCAACGCTGTCGAAGGCCACGCCAACATTCGCGTGCTGAAAAAAGCCACCTGCAACGCCTGGTTCACTGACAACTACCTGCCGGTGATTCAGGGCAAGCGCATGTACAAAGTGCGGGCTACGCAATGCCTGATTGCCAGCGGCTCGTTCGATCAGCCGGTGATTTTTCGTAACAACGATTTGCCCGGCGTGATGCTGACCAGTGCCGCGCAACGCCTGATGAAGCTCTACGCAGTCAAGCCGGGCAAGCGCGCGGTGGTGCTGACGGGCAACGATGATGGTTATCTGGCTGCGCTGGATCTGCACGATCAGGGCGTTGAAGTGGCTGCGCTGGTGGACATGCGCAGCAACCCCGCCGACCGTAGCCTGCTACTGGCGCTGGAAAAGCGCGGCGTCGTCTGTCACTTGGGCAGCACCGTGTTTGAGGCGCTGCACGAGAAAGGCATGCGCCACGTCAGCGGCGCCGACATCCGCAAGATCACCGGGCAAGGTCAGGTGGCCAGCAGCGGTCTGGTTCTGGAGTGCGATCTGCTGTGCATGTCCGGCGGCTACATGCCGGTCTATCAGTTGTTGTGTCAGGCGGGTGGCAAGCTGGCCTACGACGATCAACTGGCAGAATTCACCCTCAGCGGGCTGCCGAAAAACCTCACCGTCGCAGGCTCGGCCCACGGCTATCACGCGCTGGACAACGTGTTGGCGGACGCCATTCATACCGCCGCCGACATCGTCGTCGCGCTGGAGCTGGAGCTTGCGGCCAAGCCCCTGGCGATGCGTCCCGAAGCGCAGGTCAACTTCCCCTGGCCGATCTTCCCGCACCCCAAGGGCAAGGACTTCGTCGACTTCGATGAAGACCTGCAAGTGCGTGACATCGTCAACGCCACCAAAATCGGCTACCGCGACATCCAGCTGGTCAAGCGCTACTCCACGGTCGGCATGGGCCCGTCCCAAGGGCGTCATTCGGCGCTGCCAACCGCACGGCTGGTTGCCGCCTCGACGCAACGCAGCGTCAGCGAAACCGGCGTCACCACGGCACGTCCGCCTTTTGAAGCCGAGAAACTCGCCCACGTCGCAGGACGTGCGTTCGATCCGTACCGGCAGACGCCGATGCACAAACGGCATGTGGAGGCCGGGGCGAAGATGATGCCTGCCGGCATCTGGCAGCGTCCCGCGTATTACGGCAAGGCCAGCGAGCGCGACGCGTGCATGCAGGCTGAAGCGCTGCACGTGCGCAACAAGGTCGGCATCATCGATGTCTCGACGTTGGGCGGTCTGGACGTGCGCGGCCCGGATGCCGCCGAACTGCTCAACCGGATGTACACCTTCGCCTTCCTCAAGCAACCGATTGGTCGCTCCCGTTATGCGCTGATGACCAACGAACAGGGCGTGGTGATCGACGACGGTGTGTGCGCACGCTTCGGCGAGAACCATTTTTACGTCACCGCCACCACCAGCGGTGTCGATCGTATCTACCAGCAGATGCTCAAGTGGAACGCACAGTGGCGGCTGGATGTGGACATCGCCAACGTCACGGCGGCGATTTCGGCGGTCAACGTGGCCGGGCCGGATTCACGCAAAGTGCTGGAAAAGGTTTGCCAGGACCTGGACCTGTCGGCTGAAGGTTTTCCTTATCTGGGCGTGCGTCAGGGCACCGTGGCCGGGATCAAGGCGCGCTTGCTGCGGGTCGGGTTCGTCGGCGAGCTGGGGTATGAGATTCACGTCCCCGCTCGTCACGCACTGACGCTGTGGGACGCCTTGATGGAAGCCGGCAAAGCCTTCGATATCCGCCCGTTCGGCGTCGAAACCCAGCGGCTGCTGCGCCTGGAAAAGGGCCACGTGATCATCAGTCAGGACACTGACGGCATGACCCATCCGGGTGAGATCGACATGGGTTGGGCGGTGAGCCGGACCAAGCCGTTCTTCGTCGGCCGTCGCTCGGTGGACATCCTCGAAGCCCAACCGCAGAAACGCAAGCTGGTGGGTTTCACGCTGCCCAAGGCCAGCCCGCAACCGCTGGAGGGCCATCTGGTGCTCAGCGGTCCGGACATCAGCGGCAACGTGACCTCCTGCGAGTACTCGCAATCCCTGGACCAGATCATCGGCCTGGCCTACGCCGCCTTTGATCAAAGCCAGCCGGGGCAGCACATCCCGATCCGCGTCGAGGACGGCGTGATCGTCCAGGCCACGGTGGTGAAACTGCCTTTCTTCGATCCTGAAAACCAGCGCCAGGAGCTCTGACATGTCGAGCCTCAACACAGAAACCTACATCGAACCCGCTCCGCTTCAGCTCGGAGCTTTACACCAATGCGTGCTGGTCGATCTGACCGACTTACCGAGGGTCGGCTTTCGCGGTCAACAGAGCGCCGCGTACTTGCAGGCGCGAGGGTTTACTCTGCCGGATGCGCCGAACCAGGCCGTTACCCAGGCAGACGGCAGCCATGTGGCGCGCCTGTCGCAAACCGAGTACTTCATCCTTGGCAGCCTTGCGGACCGTGGCGAACGCATCGCCGACGAGGAGGCGCGTTGGGAGCTGGATCACAGCGCCAACTACCTGTTGCCCCGAGAGGACAGCCACGCCTGGCTGCACTTGAGCGGCGTGTGCATTGCCGAGGTCATGGCCAAGCTCTGCGGCGTCGACCTGCGCCCCGCCGCATTTCCGCCAGGCGCCGTCGCGCAGACGTCAGCGGCGCGCATCAACGTCATCGTGATCAACCTGGGCTCGAAGGGGCAACCGGCGTTCCAGATCCTGTTCGACCGCGCCTCGCTTGCGTACTTCAAAGGCGCGGTGCTGGATGCCATGGCCGAGTTCGATGGGCAGGTGCTGGGGATTGAAGCGCTGGATTGATCGGAAGCCGCGCCAACCCTGCAGGGGCTGGCCACTTCAAATCTGTCAACGCCGGAACGCCGTGGTGCTAAGTGCGATGAGGGCTGTAATCAAGGAGCCACCCGATGAACATGGCTGAAACGCCCGACAAAGACACCGACTACAGCGTCCCTGCCCTCGCCCGCGGGCTCAGTGTGCTGGGCATGTTCAACGCCCGCACGCGCAGCCTGAGCATTCAGGAAATCGCCGAGCGCTTGGGGGTCAGCACCTCGGCGGTGTATCGCATTCTGTTCACGCTGACCCACATGGGTTACCTGAACAAGCACAACACCCAGTATGAACTCGGCGCACGGGTCATCAGCGATGGTTTCAGTTATCTGGCCAGCCGCGACATCGTTGAAGTGGCGATGCCGCACCTCAACGAGCTCCGTGATCGGACGTCGTTGTCCTGCCACCTGAGCATCCGCGAGCAGACCGACAGCCTGTACCTGTATCGCGCTTTTGCGGCGCAACGACTGTCCGTGAACATTCCGGTGGGCACGCGCATCGCCTGTCACTGCACCGCCATGGGCCGCATGCTGTTGACCGCGCTGGACGAAATAGAGCTAGGACAACTTTATCAACACATCCGTCTGGACGACTATCCGAACCCAGCACCCCGTACACTAGTGGAATTACAAAGCTTAATTGCCGATGACAGAGCACGAGGCTGGGTACTGCATCGGTCCGATTATTCGACAGCTATTGCAGCATCAATAAAAGATTATAGCGGGAAAGTAGTGGCCGCTATCAATCTGTCAGGGCCCGATGCAGTAATGGATCCCGTCGGAATTGAAACGCAGTATCGAGAATTATTATTGCATTGCAGCTTTAGCATTAGCAGCGAGCTAGGTTACCAAAAGCAACAAGGGTCACCGTAAAAAAGCCACTCTCTAATGAGAGTGGCCGTTCTCTTATGCAGTGACGTTAACCATATTCCCAGAATTTTCACTCCCAGCGCCTTTTACAGCTTGCAACAATGCAGCCATTACAGTCTGTAACGCTGCTGACGTGCTTGATATCTGAGTCTGAACAGCGCCAACGGCGGCCGCTTTCAACTCGGCAGCCTGTTGGCTAGATTGAATTTTTTGTAGCTGTTGTTGTTCTTGCTGGAGCTGCTTTTGAAGCTCAGCTATCTGACGTTTCAATTGCGACATTAGATCAGATGATGAAGCGCCAGAGTTGCCCTCTCCCCTATTCGTTTCTTTATCGGCTTCTGAACTGTTCGCACCTCTGGCAGGTGCTACACCAGAGAGCTGTAACTTTGCTACATCTTTGTTGTTAGTATCACTAGCAGCCATCCTGCTAGTAATACGTGTGAGGCCGCCAGTATTTACATCATCATTGAAAATTTTTATCACACGCCACCTTTTCCAATTATTAATTCACCGCCTAATCGGCTCATCGTCAGCGTTTACTCAACGGAGAGATAAACGAGGTAGCATCAACGGCAAAGCGTCCAGCGAGCGTACGAGCGTGGGAGGTACGGCTATAGTTCCCAAAAAACTCCTTAAGTCCTCCCGAGTCCGCCCACAACAACATTGCCTTTTGCTCGCCAGTATTGCCATCCAACGCCTCCAATTCGACAGCCAAAGCGCCGTTCAGTAGCGGTCCTATGGCCAGGGAAGTTACGGTATTGATCACAGGAGATGCCTCTGTAATTCGTGTAATACGAATTTTTATACGAAGAACAGGCTCAGTAGTAGGGTCACCCTTCAAATCAAACTTCTTTCGCATCTGCGCATTAATATCATCACGCAGCACGTCTGAAATTTCTGTGCAGACCTCAGGAGATATTTCCTTGGCAACGGCAGGAGCAACCTGCACCGACTCTATCACGGCCACTCTATACCGACCAAAATCGGCTGGCTGGGGAGGAATCGACATCTCGTTTTCACCGCTTGCTGCCAAGCCCTGATAAGACGTGGCCTGGTCAGATTTTAGTGGAGTATGCGAGGCACACGCACTAATACCGAAAACCGCCGCGATCAAAAAACAGCCTTTCCCAAAATAACGGATTTTATCTGAGACTTTATGCGAAGCCCCACATACCAAACTTGCACGCCGCGCACTCTTTGAAGTATTCATATATTAGCCCTTAATGATTGATACACCTGGTCTCGCGCAAAAATAGCGCGAACACACAAAACCAACGCTCGTAAAAAACAAGATGCAGCGCGATCGCACGCCTCGCATTGAACAATGCCGAAACAACAATCACTGTGTAAGAAACTACATCTAGAAACTTCAGATATCAGACGTTATAAATTTAGCCAGCAGGCTGATCAGCACAACTTAAAAACATTTGCATAGGTGGACTAAAAATCGTGACTATAGAATAAAGAAAAAGACTCAATTCCATCATTCGGTTCTTTTATCCCAGCATTTGAGTAATGTATTGCCCGAACACCAACTTTTTGAGTCTCACCGATTTTCAAGCCAGCACCTAGACGATCCTCAAAGTTAAAAGCGGACCCCAGAGCCCTATCACCTGCATCTCCTCCGGAGAAAACGGCTAAACCCACCCCCAACTCTATGAAAGGTTTGATGTGAGAGGTGCCGAACTCGTAGACGAAAACGGGAGCAAAAGATAAGGAATGTCTAGCACCAGCTTTTCTACCAGCCTCCCAAAAGGTGTAACCGAAATCCCAATATCCTGTAAGTTTCCCCATTCGACTCTGCAACCATGAACTGCCCCAATTCACGTTCACACCAGCGCGAGCAGTCAGGCCGCCCTGACTTGTCGAACCAACAGACGAGTACAACTCAACGGCCTGCGAGGCAGAGGAAAAAAATAAAAACAGAAGTGTTGCCATGATGACTCTTTTCATACCTACACCCCTTAATCTCAGATATCTAACTCTTCCATAACTTTAGATTTTTCTATAAAAATACCGCCAGGGGAGATTCCGAGAGGCGTAGTACTAGTGAAAAATTATCCTACTGCACCCCCCATGACCAGCATTAACTGCGAGCATGACACAATCAACCAGTCTGCTGAGCGCCTAGTTTAATTAGCAAAACCCCACCAACAATTAAGATAATACCCAACCCCATTAATTTAGTAAGTGGATCTTTAAAAAGATAGTTCGCAACAATTGCAGTCAGGGCCACACCACATGCAGACCATATCCCATAAGCTACTCCGACACTCAACCCTTCAGCAAGAGTCAAACTGAGCAATGAAAACGCAATTAAATAGGAAGCCAGAACTGGTAAAATCCATACTTTACGGCGAAAACCATCTGAAGCACGCATTGAGAGCGTGCCTGCGACTTCGAACAAAATGGCGCCAATCAAGTAGATCCAACTCATTGTCATTCCTCCACTTTGCGATGAGATGCGACAGATCCCGCTTCAACTAGCCAGACGCCAGCGATGATGCAAACGATGCCTAGTCCCATAATCCAGGTAAGGGGATCTCTGAACAAAATATGCGCCACCACGGCGGTAAACGCCACTCCGCAAGCGGCCCAGATACCATAGGCGACGCCAATAGCCATTCCTTCTCGCAGCACCATGGAAAGCGCTACGAACGCCCCCATATAGCCGCAGATAACGATAACGATCCACTGAGGATTATCCACCGCAGCGCGAAGTGAGAGCGTCGCCACAACCTCAAGTACTATCGCCATAACAAGCCATATCCACTGTTTCATTCGGTTTCCTCGTTAGCTAATTTGCTGTAGCCGCCGCACAGCCAGAGTTTGTAGAAATCCAAGATTTAATTTGAGCAAGCGTAGTCCGAGCTTGCCATCCAAGGTATCACCGTCTGAACAATGCGGACGCTGAGCTCCCTTATCAATTGTTGATGCGCCAAAACCAACGCGCCCATTTCAGCGGTCGCCTCCTGACGAATCACTGATGTGCAGCTCAAGCTTCTGCGTGGACCAGCTCCCCCAGTATTTCTCAGGCTCCAAACTGCCTCAATTAAAGCATAGCGCCCTGGAACCATCTCGAGACGACGCATGTCGACCTGTATGGACACATTTTGCAAACCTGAGTCGCGGGCGACACCTGCCCTGTCCGCCCGCCCCATCTGCAGTCTTAGGTGATGACGTAGCGCAGATCTCACTTCATCTGCCAAGGGCGAGGCCCAGCGCTCTGTCTCTAGTATCTGGACGCCACTTTCTCCTTGACGAACAACTATCTGAGGCTGATCAACTTGAGCCGGTACGTTAACGGTCGTCAGTTCATACTGAAACGGCGCCACTGTTTGGGTGGTCGGTGAATCCGTTGCAGGCATCAGCGTGTAATAATGCGTGGGCGCAGAGCTGCAAGCAGTCAGTGTTAAGCACGCTACGAGGACATAAAAACCTATTTTCACTCAGATGACTCCGAAGATAGGGCGGGTGACGAGGAATTGCTGGAGCGAATACCATCAGGTTGCCCATCCTTCACTCTGCCGCGAATCAACGCTTCTGGGTGTCGACTCAGCAAATCGCTAAGTACACGCACTGATCGTGCAGAACGCTGTACTTCATCCATCACCTGACCAAATTGCTGGCGCTGTGGGGAGTCCTCAGCAAAACTCTCATTGACTATGGTCAGCGTTCTTTGCGTCTGGCCTAACGCATCACGCATTTGCGGCAGTACCTGTCCATTGACCTGCTGCAATGTCTTACGCATTTCTACTAAGTTTTTATTGAGGTTACCTGCAATCTGCTCGAACGGAACTTTACTAATCGTTTCCACGATACGCTGAACCTGGTCTTGCAGTTTGTCTAAGCTCCCGGGAACCGTTGGCATTTCCATAGGACGAGCGGCTAAATTGAAACGTACAGGCTGAGCATTTGGAACGAAATCAAGTGCAATATAAAGTTGCCCCGTTAATAAGTTTGCAGTGCGAACTTGAGCACGCAGCCCCTCTTTGACGAATGCTGATATTAACTGTGCTGACTTTTTACCATCTTCATCTTCGCCTGTACCATACGCCGTTAGTATTTGGTCATAAGCCTGGCCTAAGCGCTGGGGGTAAATAACCGCGCCAACCATAACCGCGAAACTATTGGTTGAAGGATTGAAGTCCAGATCGGTAGACACAACCTTTCCAATGTTCACGCCTAAGAATTCGACAGGCGCATTTACCGCTAAACCACGCATTGACTGATCGAAATGCATTCGAATGAAGAAGGGCTCACCATCTGGTGGAGCCAAAGCAGTTGCTTGGTCTTTAAATAACGGGAAGGCGCTACGCTCTTCAGTATTTTTAGCATCGGCACCATAGGGCGGTTCCATAAAAGCAATGCCGCCCGATACGATGGATGCGACTGACTGGGTATTAACCTTCAGCCCTTCTGCGCCAAAACTTACGTCTACCCCACTGGCATTCCAGAATCGAGTTCCAGAGGTGATAAATTTATCATTTGGTGCATTAATGAAAATTTCAATTTCGACACCTTTGCCATCAACAGACAGCTGGTAAGAGACAACCTGCCCGACTTCGATGCGTCTGTAGTAAACGGGAGAACCAATGTCAAGCGAGCCAAGATCATCCGCGCTCAATGTAAAACGCGTCCCTTTCTGCCCATAGGTAATTGGCGGCGGACTTTCCAATCCCTTGAAAGCCACCTTAGTTTCACTTGATTCACCGGGATCTGCGCCAATAAAAGCGCCCGACAAAAGCGTATCGATGCCCGAAATACCCTGTGCACCGACGCGAGGTCGAACAACCCAAAAACGCGAATTTTGAGCTGTAAACGCTTTAGCTGAACGCTCTAATTGAACAGTCGCCACAGCGTGATCACGATCATCGCTCAAAGAAATATTAGCGACTTGGCCGATGACTACATTTTTGTATTTCACCTGAGTTTTGCCCGCCACCAGACCTTCGGCACTCGAAAAACTGACTTGGATTTCTGGTCCCTCTGACAGAAGGTTATGCGCGGCCATCGATACCCCGATCAACGCCGCAACTATAGGAAGCAACCAAACCAGTGAGAAGCCCTTGCTTCGATCTTTTACATGAGGCCTTTCAGGCGCTCGGTTAGCACTGACACTCACTTGATCAGACATTTTCTACCTCAGAATCCCAAATAAGTCGGGGATCAAAACTCATAGAAGCCAGCATGGTGAAGACCACCACGAGGCCAAAAAAAACGATCCCGATTCTGGGTTCGATATTGCTCAATAACTGAAATTGTACAAGTGCAGCCAGCACCGCGACGACCAACACATCGAGCATGGACCAATAGCCAATGCGTTCAACAATGCGGTAGAGATTAGATCGCTCTAATGTGCGCCATCGGCTGCGGCGCTGGGTGCTTGTGAGTAGCAGGAACATAATAAGAAACTTCATACACGGCACTACCACACTGGCTACAAATATCAATAACGCTATGTCCCAAGCACCACTTTTCCACAGTTCGATCACACCACTCATGATGGTGCTGTCACGACCATGACCTAAAATATCAGTACGCATGACCGGCATTAAATTAGCCGGCACATAAAAAATCATTCCAGTGAGGAGCAGCGCCCACGTTCGAATAAGACTATTGGGCTTACGGTGGTGAAGTTGTGCGCCACAACGATCGCAAATAATCGCGACAATGGAGCACGCCTTTTTACAGGTGTGACAAAGAACCAATTGTAGTTCCGAGGCGCTTGGAGGACTTCGAGTCATCATAAGTAGCGCGCCTCGCCCCATAACCGTTGAATGCTTTTATTGGTTACAACAATACTGATAACGCAAAGCAACACTAACGCCAATAGCCCCACTCCTGGCTGAACATCTAACAACCCATTCAGTTTAATGAGCGCGACTAAAACACCCAGCAAGCATACCTCGAGCATGCTCCAAGGTTTTAAATCCACTAACAGTCGCATGCAGCGTTCAAAACCAGGCGCACGTCGATGTCGGTTAGCAAATCCAAGCAACCAGCACAGTAAAGCGATTTGCAGACCCGGAGCCAAAATAATGCATAACCCAGCCACAAAAGCGATCGGGGTAACTTCGCCTTGCGCTAATGCCCAAACCGAAGACCACAGTGTCGCCTGATTACCCACCCCCTCAAAACTCACATCTATGACAGGAAACACGTTGGCAAAGACGAACAAAAGCGCACTGGCGATAGAGACGGCAAACAATTGCTCAATCGTAAATGATGAACCCTGTTGAAGCACTCCCTCGCACCGTGTGCAAAACGCGGTCTGACCAGGTTCCAGCATTACAGATTCGAAAACTAAATCGCAATGCTCACAGATAATCCAGTCAGAATTTTGCTGCATGTAAGTTTTCCTAAACGTGGGTTCGACACACCATTCACTCTTACTGAATAACTACGTAAACGTATAGAACACTCAAAGATTCTTAACCAGGAACCCACAAGCTGTCAGTAAACGAGGAGCAATGGTCTAATTTGAAAAGCACAGGGCAAGGCTACACTGCGCTTTTCAATAAACGATTCAGAAAATATCAAGATTTTATCAAGATGTAGCAATACTCGCTGAGGCAGTGCGCGGCGAACGCCACGATCACCGTGTGGAGGTTCTCAATTAAGCGCCGGGATTGATATTTGAATAGCCAAGCCCCCACCCTCGCGGTTGGACGCACTGATATTACCGCCGTGTGCCTCACAAATCGCCGAGGCAATTGACAACCCCAACCCCGTACCGCCCCAAGGCCGGGCGCGAGAACTTTCAGCTCGCCAGAAACGGTCAAACATGCGTGATAGCTGATCCTCCTCAACTCCTGGGCCTCTATCGGCGACAACCAAAAAAAAAGCACCGTCAAACTGACTTGCTGTCACTTCGCAATGTCTACCTTGAGCGGCATAGCGCAGCAAGTTGTCAATCAGAATCGACAACGCCTGGCCAATCCTATCTCGATCAGCCATCAGCGTGAATTCACGTACAGCATTAACCTGCACCACAACACCCGCAGCGACAATCTGAGGCGCAGCCCATTCAAGGCGCTCAGAAATCAGCTCATTCACGGAAAACCGGCATTTCTCCATGGCCAACTGGCCAGCCCGGGCCAGAGACAACAAATGCAAATCACCCACCAGTCGATTCAGCTGGTCAAGCTGACCTTTAACCAGCATTAACTGTTGAGGATCACTGGGGAACACCTCGTCCAGCATGCCTTGCACGCGCCCCATCGCTGCATTGAGCGGAGTTCTAAGCTCATGGGCGAGCACCGCACTGGACACACGAACCTCGCGCTCATACTGCTCAAGCTTCGCAGTCATCCTGTTGAAGTCTTTCGCCAGTTTTCTAAGCTCGGCGGGAGCACCAGGGACACTTGGCGCCCGTACCGAAAAGTCCCCCTGTGCAACTTTGCGGGCAGCGCGGGCAACATCTGAAAATTGTTGAGACAATGGCCGAGAAGCCAATAAGCCACCTAAAATCACGACCGGAATTGAGACCATGACAAATAGTGCAAGCCACCACCAATCACGGTTTGCCATACCTGGGAGAAAGTCTCCTACGTCATAATAACGTTGAAATAGCTCCCACAATCGAGCTTGATTGTAATTTGGATCTGCGCGAAGTTCTTCGAGTTCGGGCCGTACCGACGCGGGGATCTGCTGAGTCGTCGTGTAGTCCCAAATCGCGAATCGCAGCCACATGCCAAATGCAATACTGAAAACTACACCTAGTGCAAGCAAGCTCATGCGCAGGCAAACCCAATACCAAAGTGTCGAGCGAGTTTTACGCGAAAAGGGGAATTTCATTGTGCCCTCCGAAACCGATAACCGACGGCTCGGACGGTGACCAACACATCAGTTATACCATTCACTTCCAACTTCTTGCGAAGATTGTGAATATGAGTGTCTATGACGCGATCTAAAGCTCCACTTTCAGGCAAGCACGCCTCTAACAACTCATTGCGCGTAAATGCTTTGAATGGGGCACGGAGCAAGGTTGCTAATAAATTAAATTCAGTCGGAGTTAGATCCAACAATGCGCTCCCCATTTTTCCTCCCTCTACATGCGCGGTAAATGTTTGGAGATCAACCAATAGGGAACCGTCTCGAAGTTGATTTTTTGGCGCAAGGACGCCGGCATCTGTTCTACGAAGAACTGCCACTACCCTGGCAACCACCTCCTTAGGATTATAAGGCTTAACTACATAATCATCTGCCCCGTAACGAAGTGCACCTAATTTTTCTGGCTCATCACCAATCGCAGTCACCATAATTACGGGTGTATTTCCCAAACGGCGAATGATTGAAAGAACTTCTGTACCACTAAGTTTAGGCAGCATCACATCCAGCAGGACCAAATCCGGTCTCCAACGGGCATGCATTTCTACACCGCGCTCGCCATCCTCGGCGATAGCCACCTCAAACCCATCACGACGAAGATATGCCTCGAGCGTGTTTGCACTTAAGGCGTCGTCCTCAACCACCAGCACCTTTTTGCCTACCATAATAGCCTCTTGATGAAACCTTGATAATTTCCGCAACGTTTCTTGAAAGTCATATGCAACCATCTATTTCCAAGATAACAGCGAATGGTTGAGTTGATGGCTACTTTCTTACCAACAGAGAATCAGACCGGTTTCTTCCGACGCGGTGGGACACTCGTATTCGGGGTGCTGCTCCCTGTAGTCATCAGTCTATCTGCATGTTCACTGGCTCCAACGTACCAGCGACCTGAAACATCGATTCCTGCAAGATTTGATACTTCGACGGTTCCCACCTCGAAGGCTCCGGAAGGAAGATCGGAACCGCTCTCTACCCAGGAGCGCCTTTTCCTTACGGCGTTTTCGACAAGCGATGATCTTGTCCCGCTCGTCGAACGTGCCTTGGCTAACAATCGTGACTTTAAAGTCGCGACGCTCCAGGTCGAACAAGCACGCGCGCTAAATCGCATTGATCGCGCACAACAGCTGCCCAGCGTGAATGCCTCAGTCCAACGCTTCCGTCAGAAATTCAATGATCCCAGCCTCGACGCTCGCTACGGACAGAAATTGAGTGCTGCGACCATTGGTACATCGGATTTCGAGCTGGATTTCTTCGGTCGGGTCCGCAGCCTTTCCGACGCATCCAGGCATCGGTATTTGGCAAGTGCTCAAGGACAGCGCGCGTTTCGCGGTGCTCTTATTTCAGAAGTCCTACGTGCCTACGTCATTGATCGCGCAGCTGCGGCTCAAGCACAGCAACTGCAAAACGCATATCTCGATACGCTGACCCTGCTCAATCTTGCCGAACGCCAACGAGACGTTGGGACATTATCTGAAGATGAAGTGAACCTGCAACGCAGCGACACCGAACACTCACACGCAAGCATGCAGCAGGCTCAAACCGACTCGGCTGGCGCACGAAATGCGCTGCAGCTGCTGACTGGCTACGCCGGCGCGCCCCCCGCAGGAAAGGTCGAAGAGTTGGCCAATCCGAATGAGTCGCTCGACTGGCTAAATTCGTTGCCTTCTGAGGTACTGCTGGAACGTCCCGACATCCTTCAGGCGGAGGAGCAACTGCGGGCCTCCAATGCTGACATCGGCGCGGCGAGAGCCGCGTTCTTTCCATCAATTACGTTGAGTACCTCATTGGGTACTGCTAGCGATGGTCTGGGAAACCTGTTCGATGCAGGTGGCCGCGTTTGGACCTTCATTCCTCAAATCACACTGCCCATTTTCAATTATGGCCGCAACAGCGCCAATCTCGATCTGGCCCAGCTACGTAAAGAGGCGGCAGTGGCCGACTACGAAAGAACCGTGCAATCAGCGTTCCGAGAAGTATCCGATGCGCTCATTGCCCGCACCGCGCTGATTGAACGAGTGCGTAGCGAGCGTGGACTGGGGATCACAGAGGATGAACGTGTTCGGCGAGCGACTGCGCGCTTCGACGCGGGATGGGAGGACCAACCGCGGCTATTGTCGGCACGCCTGCGGCTCCACCAAACCCGCATCGACGGTATTTTCGCGCAACGGGACTTAGCCCTTAATCGTATCGCTCTTTTCCACGCCTTCTATGGCGTAAGCATGAACGCTCCAGCAACGTTAGGAAAAAAATCATGAAAAAACTTTCTGCATACGCATTACGACGCTCAGCTGCCCACGTGTTCTACGGTTCGGTCATGTCCTTGCCGTTGGCGCTTCAAGTGCAGGCTGAAACGGCCTCAATTGCCGACAGCATCTTTGGTGGCGAAACTCAAGCTAGCATCGGTGTCGGTGTTGCGGGTGGGCCCCGCTACATGGGCTCAAAGGACTACCGAAGTGTGCCGGTCCCGGTGCTCTCGCTAAGCCGTGGCATTTTTTTTGTTGATACCTACCGAGGGTTAGGCTTGCAATGGCAGTCGCCTTCCGGCTTCTACATCAGTCAGTCATTTTTCTACGACGCTGGCAGGGATGATCGCAATAACGACTTCAGGCCTGGGTCTAACCGACTCTCAGGCATGGGCGAAGTCAACAACACAGCAACCAGTATTCTGTATCTAAGTCAGCAAGTGATGCCGTGGCTCTCGGTCAATGGCGAAGCCGAATTTGCGCTGGATGGTGGAGAAAGGGGCACACGCTATCGCGCCGGGCTCGAAGCGACGGTATTGAACCAGTCCAGAGACATCATTGTGCTTGGGCTTGACGTCCGAGCTGCCGATCATCGCTACAACCAGGCCTATTTCGGCGTAACTGGCCAGCAATCTCAGCAATCGAGGTTTACTGCATTTACCCCTGGGGGCGGCCTGAATCAGTATGCTCTGAACGCGAACTGGACTCATAAATTTGACGAAAACTGGTCAACGTATGTGCTGGTAACCGCATCGGAATTGGGCGGAAAAGTTGAGGACAGCCCTCTAATCGAACGCAAAGGCGCTGTGAGCGCCGTTACCTCCATTAGTTATACGTTCTGACCCTGCTAGACGGCAGCCGCTCAACTATCAAACATCGGGAATACATGTCGTGATCCATGCCCCTCGCGCGCCTCTTGTACCTTTAATAATGATGTTAAGTCTAATTGCTGGATGCGGTCGTTCAACACCGCCCCCACAACCCCCACCTCGTTCGGTGAAGGTTGAAACCGTGCGTGATAGCGATGGCAATCGCCTCCCTATTACGGGTCGGATCCGGATTGAACAACGCGCTGATCTGAGTTTTGAAGGTTCAGGCCGTATAGCTTCCATCGCCGTGGATGTTGGCGATACGGTTCGGCGCGGACAAACACTCGCACGGCTGGATCCAGAGCCTGCACAACTTAAACTACAACAAGCCCGTGCGGATGTGAGCGCTGCAAAAGCGCAAAAAGCTGAACGAGAGCTGAATTTTCGCCAGCAACAAGCATTGTTTGATGATCGCGTGATCTCACCCGCTACCCTCGCTGGTGCGCGTGCGGCCTACCTGAGTGCCAACGAGCAGTTGGACAGCGCAAAGGCAACAGAGGCCCTGGCCAGTCGAGCCGTGCGCACCAGCGCCATTGTGTCGCCATTTAATGGACGCATAGTCGCTCGTTCAGTTCAGCCCTTCGTAGATGTGACAGCGGGGCAAAGCGTGCTTCAGATTGAGGGCGCCGAGAAGGCTGAAGTCGTCGGTATGCTTCCCGCGACATTGGTCACTAAACTCAAGCCTGGGGATGTCGCGTCAGCCTATACAAATACAAACCCCACGCGAGTTGTCTCCATCCGATTGGAAAGCCTGTCCAGTCGCTTGGAAAATGGCGCGCTGGTACAAGCCATCTTTCGTCCCGTCGAGCCTAACAGCGAGCTGCGAAGCGGCGAGGCAGTCCTAATTACGTTGCCAATAGCGCAAGCACAATCACCCTCTGTACCGGTGACAGCACTTCTCCCACAAACGCAGAGCAAACAAGCGAGTGTCTTTGTGTATGACCCAAGGACCTCCAAAGTCAGCCGTCGTGAGGTCACCCCCGAAACGGTGGAGAACGGTCGAGTGCTTGTACATGAAGGCCTTGCCGTCGGCGAAACCGTCGTGGTTGCAGGCGCCGCATTCCTGGTTGAAGGTCAGGAGGTGCGTCTGTATCAACCCGCCACCCACATTGGCCGAGACAAAGCCTTATGAACCTGACGCGAAGCGCACTCGGCGCGAGCCGGCTGACTTTATTTACCGCACTTCTGATTTTGATAGGCGGCGTACTAACGTTTCTTCGGTTCCCCTCTCAAGAGGAGCCAACGATCACCATTCGTGACGCGCTTGTCGCAATTTACTTCCCGGGTATGCCGGCAGAGCGCATAGAAAATTTGCTAGCCAGACCGACCGAAGAAAAGTTACGTGAACTGGCGGGCATCAAAAAGATCATCACAACTGTGCGCCCCGGAAGCGCAATGATTCAGATCACGGCCTACGACCAGGTCAAAGATCTTAGCGCGCTGTGGCAGCGGGTACGCGCTAAGGCGAACGAGGCAGCTGCAGGATACCCGCAGGGCACCCTCGGGCCGTTTGTCGATGATGATTTCGGCCGCGTGGCGGTAGCGTCAGTCGCAGTCACGGCACCCGGTTTTAGCATGAGCGAAATACGCGAGCAGCTTAAAAATACTCGTGAGCAGCTCTACGCTTTACCAGGTGTTGAACGTGTCTCTATATACGGCTTGCAAGAAGAACGCATCTACCTCGAATTTGACCGCCAGCGCCTGGCTGGCCTCGGGCTAAGTCCCAACGCTGTACTGGAGCAACTGCGTACTCAAAACGTTGTGACACCTGGAGGACTGCCCTCTGTTTCCGGATCGGCTTTCACCGTTATGACTACCGGTGAAATGCGTACTCTGGACGACCTGCGTCGCTTTCTAATCTCCGCACCGAGGGGCAATGACACAACAGTTGTGGCATTGGGTGAATTGGCAGACGTTCGTTTGATGCCAGCCGATCCGCCGGAAACGGCGGCAATTTATGAAGGGCAACCGGCCGTCGTACTTGCCGTTTCGATGGCATCCGGCCAGAACATTGCAGCTTTCGGCCTCCAATTACGTCAACGATTGAACGAAATCGCCAAGCAACTGCCTGCCGGTTTTTCCCAACACGTCGTGACCTTCCAGGCCGACGTGGTTGAGCGTGAAATGGGCAAGATGAACAGCGTGATGGCCGAGACGGTCATTATCGTGATGGCTGTGGTGATGTTATTCCTCGGCTGGCGCACCGGGCTTGTGGTGGGGGCAATCGTGCCGCTAACCATTCTCGGGTCATTAATTGTTATGAGCGCTCTGAAGGTCGAACTGCAAACGGTGTCCATCGCAGCGATCATCATCGCCCTGGGACTTCTGGTGGATAACGGCATTGTGATTGCCGAAGACATTGAACGACGTCTTCAGGCTGGAGAGGAGCGCCGCTCCGCCTGCATAGAGGCAGGGCGTACGTTAGCCATTCCACTGTTGACTTCATCCTTGGTTATTGTGTTGGCGTTTTCACCTTTTTTCCTAGGTCAGACCAGCACAAACGAGTACTTGAGATCACTTCCGATAGTGCTCGCTGTAACGCTGCTGGGGTCGTGGGTATTGAGCCTGACGGTAACACCCTTGTTGTGCCTTTACTTTGCCAAGGCTCACGCCCCAGCAGCCAATAATGAGGCTGCCTACGATTCAAAATTGTATCGGGGCTATCGACGCGTTATCCAAGCGCTCATGCTCCATAAACTGATGTTCATTGCCGTGATGCTGGTTATGCTGACTGGAGCCGTTGCGGTACTCGCGTCCCTCCCCTACAGTTTTTTGCCTGAGTCAGATCGGTTGCAATTTCAGATGCCATTGACGCTAGAACCGGGTACCGATTCTCGTAAGACACTGCAGACCGTCAAGGACATCAGCAACTGGCTAGCGAATGACCAGGAAAATCCAGAAATTGTCGACAGCATCGGCTACGTCTCAGACGGTGGCCCACGTATCGTACTGGGATTGAATCCACCGCTGCCTGCGACGAACGCCGGTTACTTCACCATCAGTGTGCGCCAAGGTAGCGACATGGATGCGGTGATCGCGCGCGTGCGCAATCATATGCTTGAGACCTACCCGCAAGTGCGTGCTGAGCCAAAACGATTTTCCCTTGGCACTACCGAATCTGGAAAGGCGGTCTATCGCGTCAGCGGACCGGACGAGACCGTATTACGTGCAGCGGCCGACCATATAGCTAAGGCTTTGCATGGCCTGCCAGGCACGGTCAACGTGCAGGACGATTGGGATGCTCGAATCTCACGTTACGAAGTGGTGGTTGACCAGGTGCGCGCCCGACGCGCTGGCGTGACCAGCGCCGATGTCGCTCAAGCGCTACAGACTCGGTACTCAGGCGCACAGGTGTCTCAGATCCATGACGATGACACGACGGTGCCCATCATGCTACGTGGGTCGACGACTGAGCGTGACCAAGCTGAAGACGTGGGTAGCACATTGATCTATCCGCAAGCGAACGGCTCGCCGGTTCCGCTGGCTGCTGTAGCGCAGGTGACACTCAGTTCAGAGCCCTCTGCGATTCAGCGTCGGAATTTAAATCGGACCATTACCATCTCAGGCCGTAATCCCGATCTGACGGCGGCGACCCTAGTCGCGCAGATTGCGCCGAAGGTGGCAGAGTTTAAACTTCCACCTGGATATCACATTGAAATTGGCGGGGAAATGGAGGAGTCCGCAGAGGCCAATGAGTCGTTAGTGCAATATATGCCAGTTGCCGTATTGTCGATGTTGTTACTGTTCGTCTGGCAATTCAACTCGTTCCGAAAACTGCTGATCATCGTCGCCAGCATCCCATTTGTACTTATTGGCGCCGCACTGGCATTGGTGGTAACCGGCTATCCGTTTGGATTTATGGCGACATTTGGATTACTGTCCTTGGCAGGGATCATTGTGAATAACGCGGTCTTGCTGCTGGAGCGAATTGAGGTGGGTGTCGCCGAAGGCCAATCCCGTCATGATGCTGTACTGACGGCAGCCGTAGAACGGCTAAGGCCGATCTTGATGACCAAACTGACCTGCATTGTCGGACTGATCCCGTTGATGATGTTCGCCGGCCCTTTGTGGACAGGCATGGCGATTACGCTAATTGGCGGTTTGGCGCTAGGCACCTTAGTCACATTAGGGTTGATCCCGGTATTGTATGACCTACTTTTCGCAGGCAGCATCGGGGAGCGGATTACCAACAAGGAAAAAGAACACCACATATAGACTTGCAGCAAGCGCTTAATCGAAAGCGCTCCACCATAACGCCCTCCCCGGGCCGGTGATAGGCGACAGCGGGCGTCGGTCGCGTCCAATTTTCGATGCGACCGATGGCTCACAGATAGGCCAAGCTCGGAGGGAAAGGGCGGTAAGCGACCAGCCGACTCACTTTGCGTGCTTTATCGATAACGAATTTCGGCAGTAATTTTGCATTACTTCTCGCCAGTTGTGCGCGGTATTCCTGCGGCGCCCCATACGTATCATCTAAGTTCAGACGCGGAGATAGGATCAAACCCATGAGCCTCTCTACGCTGCAAGCTACGCTCACCTAGTAACATTGCTAACACGCTCCGCAAAGGAAGAAACGGATGAAGACAGTTGCTCAATGGTGCGATTGGGACGGGCATGGCCTGGATCATTGCTCGTTTTTTGAGGGTGGTGATCATTCAATCCTTGAAGGCGTTGTCATCGGTACTCGCGAAGGAGATTACGGTGCGCACTACTATGTCCGTACTGACGCTCTTTTCCGCACACGCGAGGTGCGGGTCGAGTATGTCAGCGGCCCACGTATGCACGTAAGCGCTGATGGCGAGGGGCGCTGGCACGATCTGCTTCGCGACGAGCCAATACCATCATTAGCGGGTTGTTTGGATGTCGATATCGGCGTGACACCTGCAACGAACACGCTGCCTATCAAGCGCCTCAAATTACGGGAGCAGGCTAGTGAAGATATCGTTGTAGCGTATGTTCCTTTACTTGCCCAAGTTACAGGTGATTTATTACCTAGGTCTGCCCAGCAACGCTATAGGTGTCTAATACTCAATCGACAGTACCGATATGAGGGATTTTTTCGGGCATTTACTGCTGATCTCGAAGTGGATGAGCACAGCCTTGTACTCGACTATCCTGAAACATTCCGAAGAGTTTCACTGTAAATGTTAGCACCGGAGTTTTTTTATGGGGGGGCAACAGTTACTGTATGCTGCCAACGCACCACCGATGGGGCAATAGCTACAATATATCACTTGCCCGTTGCGTCGGTAGACGCGCGAGAACGCCCTTCAAACAGGCATACGGCTCATGCCCATCCAGCCGTGCAGACTGGATCAAGCTCATGATCGCTGCCGCTGGTTTGCCGCTGCGCAGTAACGGCCTAATACAATCACCAGTTTGAGTCCGAGATCGTGGCCCCCGACCAACTGCCGGCCTTTTTCGCCTACCCGCCCGCCCCACATTGCTCAGAGACTCAGAGACTAGAACAGGACGATCCCGATCGAGTGACACTCCGCTTAACTACGCTAGGCTTGTTCGGCGAACATTTACCCAAAAATGCTAACCGTTGCATGCATGCGAATGCATTCTATTAGATAACCATTGTCACCAACACTTGCACCCTGTAGTACAGGGCCTAACAATTAAGCGTACGGCCAACTCATCTTGACGTAAGCGTCCGGCTAGGACTTGATACTCTAGGAGAGACAGATCAGCACCGACAGCTTTAGGCTTGAGGAGACACTCGCACTTCTCCCAGCTGAAAAAAGCGCTGTGCAGATGGACAGGCAACAGGATGCTTACAGGCGTAGCACTCACAGTGCGATCCGCTCGATGCTCAATAGCAACGGTAGTCCTCCTGGTACTCGATCTCATGCAGCAACCACAAACCTTTAGCTTAGGTAGGTGACTTGGCCGGCGCTTACCCTAACAAAAGGTAAACCAGCGACGCGTAGAATCTTAAAATGACCTCGAAACGACAAGGCGTAAGCTGAGCGCAACACGCAGATTAATCGATATCTATCGCCTTAAGGCTATCAATTAAATTTATCAACTGCTCCACCTGGGCCATAAGCTCCACACCATTGTGTGGTTGGCTAGAACGCTTAAGATCGAACGCTAGCTCGGCAAGCCGTTCGGCGTACAACTCAAACTTGCTAATAATAAGCGAGCGCTCGAACTTGGACATCTGGGCCATCACAACACCTCTTTTTATGATCATGGCCTCTAAACTATCTCGATCTTTTGAATAATCGGTCGAGCTTTTGTCAATATTTCGTCAAGGTGCTGATTTACGACTAACTTCAGCCTTTCCAAAATTACTAACTAATTGATTTATAAAGAAATAGCATATAACCAAAGACACACACATGTTAAATATTGCGGCGGCGTGGCGAATGGCTGCGCTGGCACTAGGAGCTCTCAGACTCATAGCGCCCTAAACAGGCTCATGTTGATCTACAGTAGATCTGGGCCAAGACCGGGTCGGTATGCTTAAGATTCCAACCGCCTCCCCCGGCCAGCAAATTAATGTCTAGTGATCAAGCTCAAGTCTTTGCCAAAAGCTCGCATTCGAATGCTGACCGCAATCTGATCGGCCATTCATCGCCCAGGCCTCTGAATATCCAGCCCTTAATAAATAATTGATCGCCCCTTCATACAATCTTGATAATCAAATGACAGCCTACGGGTAGACGTAACGCGAAATTCGTTTTAGATGCCACGTGCTTAAATTGGGTCGATCCTACTTTTAGCTCTGGTGGCTCTCCGCCATAAGCATTTTCTCCTTTGGGGCTATGGCGTTTTTCTCCTGCAGCTGTCGTCTTAGGCCTCGGCTGCCAAGACCGGTCGGCAACTTTAGTGCTGGATCGTTGATTTCAAGACGCTAGCTAGCTATCAGAAGAAGGATCTTCACCTAACCTCATCGACCACTAATACCGTCTACACACCTATTCACTACCCATGCTGGGCTGTACCTCAAAATAGCACCATTCGTTTGGGTCGCTTGGTAGCGGCAAGCTCATTTCTTCGAAAGCAAATGTGCGACCTACTATGAATTCCCTGCTTCCTATTTGAGTAAAAAACCTTCTAGGCAGAGACAGGACGGCGTCAAAAATGCATAGTGATTATGGTGGTACACAGCAGCAGATCGCGGCTCGACTCTAGACTGCGCGAATCTCCATGGTCGCCAGTTTTCCGCTCTGGGTCGGGTATCAACGAGAAGGAGGGCAATTCATGCTTGAGCCCCTACAAGGCGCCACCAATCAGTTTTTTGATGACTTGTGCAGGTTGGTAGACCCTCGAGAAGATCTGCCACTTTTGCGACCTCAGGTCGAAGCATATCGCTGGGAAGCCCTACATCATGCGGGAATGGTAAACATATATCATCAAATGCAAGGTTTTTTGTGCGGTCTGATGGTTTCCGAAGTATTGGACATCGAACAAGGTCGGCACCTGAATCAGCGCCTCGAGAATTGTCATGACGGTGGATGGCGTTGATGAGTGCTTCAGCCGGTACGACGGACTACTGACGTGTCAAACAATATTTACGGGTATCGTATCAATCGTTCGTGTTGCTTTGTGACGCCCAAACCGTCCTGTGAGGGAACGGCTCGGCAATCTTCGAATAGCGCCCTACAAAAACACCTGAAAAACAGCATCAGGACCACAGAAATTGCAACTTATCAGGGAAAATAGGACAGCAACCGCATGGAAGCCTAGGTCAAGTGTTGGATCTTTAGACATTACCTAGCGGGTCTGCCCTTTGATAACAAGGCGACCTCTATGTACGACCGCAATACCTTCGGCTCGATCGAAAAGCTGTTTTATAGTCCAATCGAAGCAGCAATACGCTGGTGCGATTTAATTGCTCATGAGGCTCAGATTCTGGAGTCAGCATGGGAGACCCCAGGGCGAATTATCCAGGGCTTTCCACAATGGCCCTGCTTGCACATCAAAATGGAAAAAATTCTGGATGCCATCCGAAACCACGAACTACCTTACGGAGCTCTGGGAACTACGGTTGCACCAGGTACTCCCGTCGATATTAAATTACTGACCGTCAGGCATTCGGATTTAAAGCGGTGGATGTTTCACTACCATCCAGATCAGCGCCCCCCCTTCCTTTTCAGCCAAGTTACAGCGGATAAAGTTGCTATCCATTACAGCACCTACTTGATATTGCAAGCAGATCGGGACGCCTTACAGGTGCAGCTAAAGGCAACCAAGAAGCATCTCCAAACGCTGATCGATGAGCTAAAAGCAGCTGGGCTGGAGCGCGAAAATCTGCGCATGCTTGCCGAAAACAAAGAGCAGCTCAGTAACCAAAGTAAAGCGAGCTACCTGAATGTCATTGGAGCGCTGGTAAGTACCATACTGGGATCGTCTTCAACAGGAAGAAAGCACTCTATTTTCGATAGCCAGGCTTCTATCGTCGACTCTATAACCGCGCATTACGACGGAGTACCGGGGCTTAGCAAGCGATCGTTGGACGAGAAATTTGCGGCCGCCAAACGTAGTCTCGCCCAAGCCAAAAGATGAGGGTTGCACTGCAATCACCGACGTTGCATTGCAATGACCGACAGCATTTTCTGGTATTGAATCCAGGTCACTTCCCACCCAACGCCATCTGGCTCTAGGAGTGACCACCATGTCCCACCAATCCTCCCCCACCGTTGCTACACCGCCAAAACAAATCGAACGTCATATCATGCGGCGCGACGAGGTGGAGCGTAAAACCGGTTTCAAGCGTGCCCACATCTACAACTTGATGAAGGAAGGTAAATTTCCTCAGGCTAAACGCATTGGCATGCGTGCGGTCGGCTGGGACTCGCTGGAGATTGAGCAGTGGGTCGTTGAACGCTTAGATAACCAGGCCTGATGCCATGCGTGTGATTTCGGTGGTCTCCACCAAAGGAGGCGTGGGTAAAACCACGATAGTCGCCAACCTTGGCGGCCTATTGGCAGATGCGGGTCTGCGCGTTCTGCTGCTTGATCTGGATAGCCAACCCACCCTCTCCAGCTATTACGCCTTGAGTCAGAAGGCTGATGTGGGGGCGTACGAGTTCATCGCGCTCAACTTAACAATCCCCGAGCAGTTCATTTCCAAAACAGTGATTGCAGGACTTGACCTGATCCTATCCAACGATGACCAAGGCCGACTTAGCTTGCTATTACTACACGCACCGGATGGGCGATTGCGGCTGCGCAATCTGCTTGGCATATTGCGCCCCCATTATGACCTGCTGTTGATCGACACACAGGGTGCACGCAGCGTCCTGCTGGAGATGGCCCTATTGGCCTCCGATCTCGCCCTTTCCCCTATCACTCCGGAAATGCTCGCGGCCCGCGAACTGCGCCGCGGTACCTTGAAGCTGCTCAGTGAGCTCGAACCGTTTAGTCACTTGGGCGTTTCACCGCCCCCCTTACGGCTACTACTTAACCAGGTGAACGCCAATCGGGTGGACAGCCGGATGATCATCCATGGACTGCGTGAAAGCTTCGCTAAGGTGACCAACATCTCTGTACTAGCTAACGTAGTTCCCGACCGAGTGGTGTATCTCAACGCTGCTTCTCTTGGGTTACCGGCCCATCGAATCGAGAAGCGTCGGTCACATCAACAACGCTCTCCATCAGCACGTCAAACCATGCAATCGCTAGCCATCGAGTTGTTTCCGCAATGGCGTGAAGAAATTTCTACGCTGAGTCGAGCCTGGGAGGAATCAACACGCGAGTCTTTCTAGCCCGGTCGTTTTTGTTCTATTGACCTGAGTACTAATAATAGTTGGAGAGGAGTCTTTGATGTTGAGTCAACAGCCCATCATCGTTCAGCCGCCAATTCGGCCACACCATCACATCTACGAGGAGTACTGCACCGTGGTCTTTCGCCTGCAGGATGGACGTCCGGCCATGGGCTGGTTTCTCGCGGAACTCTGCAAACACTTCGATGGTTCCAGCACTGCCGAACTTGTGAAGTTCGAGATGGGTGACCATCTGCGTGACTGGCGTTAACCGAGGCACTACAAATGAAGAAGCTCAGCCAAGAAGAGGTCACCAGCAAGCTTCGTCAGGGGCATTTCCAACGGGGTCCAGAACTGGAGCGGCTGTCTGATCCCCTAATCGACACACCGATGCTGGTCACTCTGGAGCAGTTGCGGCCTTACGAACATAATCCGCGCTTCATCCGTAACCCGCTTTTTGACGATATCAAGGCCTCGATTCGTGAGCGCGGGCTGGATCAACCACCTCAAATTACCCGTCGTCCAGGAGAAACCAACTTCATCATCCGCAACGGTGGAAATACGCGTTTGGCGATTCTCGGCGAGCTGTGGCAGGAAACTCACGACGAACGTTTCTTCCGCATCCACTGTCTGTTCAGGCCTTGGAGCGATGAAATCACCACCCTCCTCGGGCACCTAGCAGAAAGCGATCTGCACGGTCAACTCACCTTCATTGAGCGTGCTCTTGCCGTAGCCAAAATAAAAAATATGCTTGAACCTGAGGGGGCTGCGCTTTCACAACGAGAGCTAGCACGCCGCCTTGCCGCCGGAGGTTATCCGATCTCGCAGTCACACATCAGCCGGATGCTTGACGCACTTGAATACCTACTACCCGCCATTCCACAAATCCTATATGCCGGGCTGGGTAAGCCTCAGATCGAGCGCCTGATGGCACTGCGTAGCCAGGCAGAACGGACCTGGAACCGCTACCCAACCGCCGCAGTTGCGTTCGCGGAATTTTGGCTTGATACCTTGGGCAACTTCGACACCGAGCCCGACTCCTTCGATCTTGAGCAAATACAGGCCGAACTTCTTGAGCGCATGAGTCGGCTACTGGGTCAATCCTACCGAATGCTGGCGTTAGAACTGAGCGACCCGCAACGGGTCATCACCCCTCCTAGCGATGTCGTTACACCCTCAAAGAGCAGCCCCCTGCGGGAACCTAAGGAAGCTGCGGCAGGACCTGCCTCCCAAGACCCGGCTCCAGTCGCCCCTAGGTCCCAGTCCACCACGCCGGCGTTTGCGTCTGAGTCAAATACAGTCAGCTCTCACAGCGACTCCACGCAAGTGGAGCGGCAGACGCCTGAGACAAATGTCACAACAGCCGTCAGCCCTCCGTCACGCGTCCAACAGATTCGTGAACAAATCAATTACCAGACGACTACCGAAGTGGCGCTGACCGACGAGGCCTCAGCGACCGATGACGTTTGGACCATTGCACCTACATTGGATAACCCCCAGCAGCTGCGTTTGGAGATCGCCGGACTTGCGCGAAGCATGGCGGCCTACGCCGGGTACCCCGAGAGCATCATTGATCAGACCAGTGGCTTAGGTTTTACACTCGACATCGATCAAGGAGATCTAGCAGCGCCTCGAGCGATTGGTGTTCACCTCCTGCTACTCGCCCTGCTGCGCGCTCAAGACGATGTCAATTGGGAAGACCGCAAGCAACTGCCATCAGCCCTCTTCGGCCAATTGTTGCTGGGGATTTATCAACTGCCTTTAACAGATCATCCCCCCGTAGATATCGGACTAGAGCGACTACCTGACCCTTTGTTAATCAAACTGTTTCGCTTGATCCGCCTGGCACGTCGCCTCATCGACTTAACGCTTTGCGCCGAAGACGACTCACCGAGGGAAACGCTATGAACCTGTCTTTCCATGTATTGAACCAGGCCATGCTGACCCAGGTGCTGCACGAGCTGCGTCTGGGTAATCTACAACGCTGCAAAGCCCTCGGACTGAGCGAGGATGACATCTACGTGCTGCAATCCTTACCGCCCGCCACGCTGTCGCGCTTGGCACATGCGACCGTATCCTGGGTCGAGGTCAAAATCGACTCAGCTGTGCTCCACCGACTCATCGAACAAGCCGGCCGTGACGAGCAGAACGAGCGCTTGATCAATAGAGCTCTTAAGCTGGGTGCCAGCAGCACCATCATGTACCAATGTTTCGGTTTGGCGCATTCGGAAACCGCCATGCGCCGGCGTCTGCTCAAAATAGAAACCCGCAAGGGCCGACCTCAGCACTTGAACGAAGCGCAAGAGCACTCGCTCTGGCAGCGTTGGTGTCAATTACGCACCCAGGAGGGCACCGAGGATCAGCTTGACGCCATGATGATGCTGGCCGAAGAGCAACAGATCAGCTTGACCGTCGTTTGGCAGCAGATCGATCAGTACAGCAACGGAACATGATGACTGCGCCTGCCAGTCGTTGGCAGCGTGTCTTGCAACAGTGCACCCAGCAGTTGAATGAACGCTGGCCAGCACATCCAACCGCTGACCAACCTTCAAATCAGTCCCTACAAGCTGGGTTTCTGTTTAGCGGCCAATCACACGAAGTCGTCCCACGTCGGCTGCTATTGGACAATCGGCTGACGCCATTGGAGCGAAATGCCTGGCAGGTATTTCGAATCATGCTACAAGGTCAGGGCGTGGTCACGCCGCGCTATGAGGATTTGCAGCCTTACCTCTCGAGCGCGCCCTACGCTGCGTCAGCCTCGCGAGAAACCATTGCTCGAGTGTTGACGATGCTTAGGCTGACTCGCTGGCTCAGTTTGGTGAGCCGCGGTCGCGATCAAATCAGCGGGCGACTGCAAGGTTCTTTGTACGTTCTGCACGATGAACCGTTAACTCCCGCCGAAGCCATGGAGCTGGATCCGGATTATCTAGAACTGGTCGGACATGCTCTCGGTCATGCGACGAAGGCCGTGAGGATTGTCGCTCAGCACATCGCGGAGGAGGTCCGACAGGACACGAATATTGATCGGGGTCGGTTACCGACGCGGCTCGACAGCTGGGGCGAACAGTGGACGCAGCAAGGCTTGGATCAGCCACACGGTGATGCATTCCACGATTCCGAACGGGCGGAAGATCACCACGTTCGGAATCGTGCAAGCCCTCGTTCGGATTCCGAATCATGCTTGAACGCTAATGTTTCCAGCACCGTTCGGAATCCGAACGCCGCCTGTACTGTATTAAAAGAAAGTATTTGTACTGTACCGCGCGCGACCACAGCGGTGGATAACCTGCACTGGCCCACTGCGCTGCACCTGAACCCAAGCGAGCGTCAGGCCGTCGCCGTGGCGCTGAACAAGCTCAACCCAACGGATCAGCAGGCGGTGCTTAACGAAGCGGGGGCACGCTTTGCGGCCGGTGGTATACGCAAGCCGGCGGCCTATCTGATGGGCCTGATCCAGCGTGCGCTGAAAGGCGACTTTCGTCCTTGGGCAAGTCAGGCCAAACCGGCACCCGTCGCAGAGCCGCCCCCACCCGCTCCCTCGCGGCGGACTCGGAAAAAGGGCGAACCCGCATCAGCCCTCGCCCAAGCGTGTCTGAATGAGCTGCGCCAACTGCGTGGACGCGGTGGAACTCAATAGATTTGATGCCAGTGGCATCAAATCCATAGAGCTCCAGTCTACGAAATGTCGGACCGAGCCATGGAGCTTTTAGAGGAACACCGGGACGTACTCAACTAAACGTAAACGTTATGTATTTTCTCTTTCTCATCAAACCGAACAGACCGCGTTCAGCTTTTTGGCTGCCCTTGCCCCTCATCTGTCGCAACTTCCCGTCCAAGCCTATGCGAGGACAACACCATGGCCGATCACTATCAACTCAATCTGGGTTCATTGCGCAGCAGCATCACCCTTACCCTGCATACCCACCATGCAGCCCGTATCTGGCAAGGTCGAGCCGCACGCGAAGGCGTCCACTCGATCATGGGTATGGCCGGTTACATCAGTGTCACCAACCTTATCAAACAGACTGCGGCCCATGACGATCCCTACGCCGATTGGGCCATCGTGCAGCTCGAAGAAAAACTGATGCAGGCAAAGGCTGGGATGGGAGAACTGACCCAACAGCTGGACAGGGTCAGACAGGACCTGCCAACACAAATCGACATGGGGGACAATCTCAACATCCACCCCGTTACTTTGCCGTTGTATATCGGCAGCCAACTGGGTTTTTTGGCGGTTTACCTACTGACCGACTACGACACGCTGGTCCGCCATACCCTCTTGGCCCATCACACCGCCTTGATCGGCCGAAGAGACATGGAAGCCTGGATCGACGAAGGTGCCCACCTGTTACGCAGCCTGTTCGGTCAGGCGCAACGTTATCGACATACCGGCGTTACGCGCGATGATATGGCCGCAAATAATGCCCGCGCCCTGGCGGCCGTGGAGAAGTATGGATTGCCCCCGCTGGACATCCTTGAGGGTCATCGCCGTTCTCAATTTGCGCCGCCGATCATTCGCCGTGGTGCTGTAGCAGTGGATGACGCTGACGCTTTGGCAGACGTAGTGGACGGCCCGTCTGTGAGCGTAGATGAGCCGGAGGCTGATGCATGAATCCCATGATCTTGATTCAACCAATGCCCTTCGCAGCGTTGACACCGGATGCCTATCGACAGCTCGAACACGCAGCCTCCCTAAAAGGCCTTTTAAAACCTTTTAAGGGTAAGGGGGAGTTGGAGCACCTGGCGCAGGTGGCGAGGGAAATCGAGGCGCAGTTATGTCGCCTGATGGAGGCTGTCGTGCAGCAAGCCGGGGAACCGCGGTACTCGCTATTGAAGATACGATTGGTGCTGCAGAAGACCAGTGCGGGCAGCACCTTTTTGCGTTGGCGCACCCGTGATTTTTCTCGCATGGGTGTGGCAGTTTGGGAACGTCAGATCTCCAACAAAGCATTGCCGCAGATCGTACGAGAGGAATTGCACCGTTTCGAATGCGCGCGTATCGCACTAAACCTTCAGATGAGTGTGGTGCATTCGCTCTACCGCCAGGCTACGACCTGCGCGATCAAAATGGCCAGTGCCGAACAGTTGCTGCGCCAGTTCACACCCGCAGTGGAGAAAACACGATGAGTACTTTTTTCGTCGGCGAAGGCAATATAGGCAGTGCGCCAGAGTTCCAGGAATTCGCCTCAGGCAATGACGAGCCACGGCGATTGCTCCGGTTGAATGTGTACTTCGACAACCCCATCCCACGCGAGGGCAGCTATGAAGATCGGGGCGGCTATTGGGCGCCGGTTGAGCTCTGGCACCGTGAGGCTGAACACTGGAGCACGCTGTACCAGAAAGGCATGCGCGTGCTGGTCGAAGGTCGTACGGTGCGCGATGAGTGGGAGGACAGCGAAGACAATGCACGGGTTACCTTCAAGATCGAGGCCCGTCGAGTCGGCGTCCTGCCTCACCGGGTACACAGTGTGGTCATGCGGGAACGCTCCAGTGAAACGGCGGCCTCTCAAAATACAGAACAGGGCAGTTCACCGACGTCGAAATCCAAGAAACACAGAGGGCAATCACCTAAGGCCTGAACGACTTCAGGCATAAAAATTGCGCCTTTGCGCGAAGTTCCTGGCCTGTCATTGCTCGCTGCTCGTGAAGCCCCCCAACCCAGTTACGAACGCTCCAATAAAGTAGCAGCTTCAGCCCATTCAAGGCCGCCCTCACCGACTAATATGAGGAACCTGCCATTCAGGTTTCTCATATCTCGCCCCTGCTACTTCGAACAACGCTGCTCCGAACTCAATCCGGAGTAGTTATATGCGCCTCTTCCTCTGCGAAAAACCTTCCCAGGGTCGTGACATCGCCAAGGTTCTCGGAGCCACTCGGCGTGGCGATGGTTGCCTGATCAGCCCCGAGACAACTGTCACATGGTGTATCGGCCACCTACTGGAGACGGCCCCGCCTGAAGCCTACGGCACTCAGTACAAGAACTGGTCGCTGGATCATCTACCGATCATTCCGGCGCAGTGGCAAGTGCAGGTCAAACCCAAGACTGCCGCGCAGTTCAAAATCATCAAACGCCTGCTCAGCGAAGCCACCACCGTTGTCATCGCAACCGACGCCGACCGCGAAGGTGAGATGATTGCCCGCGAATTATTGGAGCTCTGCCAGTACCAAGGCTCTGTTCAGCGCCTCTGGCTGTCCGCACTCAACGAAGCATCGATTCGCAGGGCACTGACCTCGCTGAAGTCTGGTCAGGAGACCTTCCCGCTCTATCACTCGGCCCTCGCCCGCAGCCGTGCCGACTGGCTGATCGGCATTAACCTCAGTCGTTTGTTTACCCTTCTTGGTCGGCGGGCAGGCTACGACGGCGTTTTGTCAGTGGGGCGCGTCCAGACACCCACCTTACGTCTAGTGGTCGATCGGGATCGTGCGATTGCCGGCTTCGTCCCGGTGCCTTACTGGAACGTTGAGGTACACCTATCGTCGATGGGCCAGCGATTCATCGCGTCGTGGTTACCGCCATGCTCAGGACGGGACGAGTCGGGACGTTGCCTACAACAAGTGCTTGCCCATCACGCGGCCCAAATAATCACCGACGAGAAGTCCGCCACGGTACTCTCGTTACATACTGAGCATTTCCGAGAACCGCCGCCACTGCCTTTCGACCTAAGCACGTTGCAGGAAGTCTGCTCGCGTAAGCTGGGGCTCGGCGTCCAGGAAACCTTGAACATCGCCCAAGCCCTGTATGAAACCCACAAAGCCACCACCTACCCGCGCAGCGATTGCCGCTATTTGCCAGAGAATATGTTCAACGAGGCTCCCGCAGTACTCGACGCCCTGCTCAAAACGGATCCTGCACTCAGACCTGCATTCGAGGACCTCGATCAATCATTGCGCTCCCGCGCATGGAACAATGCCAAGGTCACTGCGCACCACGGCATCATCCCCACCACTGAACCGGCAAACCTGGTGCGGATGTCCGAACAAGAACGCCATGTCTACGAACTGATCCGTAGCCACTACCTAGCGCAGTTTCTTCCGCATCATGAGTTTGATCGGACCCAGGTCGAACTGACGTGTGGCGAAGAACGATTGACCGCTGTGGGCAAACTGATCTTGGTCCAGGGCTGGAAAAGCTCGCTCTCCGAAAACACCGAGGAGGATGAACCCAGTCACAAATCCCAAGTCTTACCCATCTTGCAACAGGGGACGCAGTGCGCAGTCGACGATGTCGAACTCAAATCCATGCGAACTGCCGCTCCTAAACCTTTTACCGAGGGTGATCTGATCAAGGCGATGAAAAACGTCGCCAAGCTTGTCAACGACCCACGCCTGAAACAGAAACTTCGGGACACCACCGGTATCGGAACCGAAGCCACACGAGCCGGCATTATCAAAGGGTTAATTGATGGGGTTGGGGGAGCAACGGAACAGAAAGTGCACTTAAGCTCAGTCGCTGCCCCGCAAACCCTTGCAACGTCTGGATAGTTTCGAAAAACGACCGTTTTATGAAACCGTTTCCGCTATCGCGAGGAAAGGTCACCAACACCCGAAAATCAGTGCAATAAACCTTTCTCACGAATCAAAGTTCGTTAATTCGCAGTCGCTGACGAGTAAAACGAACTCTAATTCGGCTTACGTTGGTTTTCAGTTCCATTGCTCCCCAACCCCCGATGTCGCCCGGGTGAAATTCGTAAAGTCCGCGCAACGGCTGGGCTTTAGCCTCGAAGAAGTGGCCGGGCTGTTGAGGCTCGATGACGGCGCTCACTGTGATGAAGCGCGCGTGCTCGCCGAGCAGAAGCTTGGGGATGTGCGTGGCAAGCTCGCGGATCTGCGACGGATCGAGTCTGTTTTGGTGCAACTGGTTCACGACTGTTGTGCGAGCCACGGGACCGTTTCCTGTCCGCTAATCGTTTCGCTGCATGGGTAAAACGCTCTGCGTTGGCCAGTGGTTGTGAAGGGAACCAGCGGACAAGGTCTACGGCTGCCGCGGCTGTGAAGCCGCACCGGTCACCGCCGACAAACCGGCTCAACTGATCGAAAAGAGCATGGCCAGTCCTAGCGTCCTGGCGATGCTGTTGATCACCAAATACGTCGATGGTCTGCCGCTGCACCGCTTCAAAAAAATCCTCGGTCGTCACGGCGTCGATATCCCCCGCCAAACCCTGGCGCGCTGGGTGATCCAGTGCGGCGAGCACCTGCAACCGCTGCTGAATCTGTCTACGAAAACAGCCCGGCGTGCCGCGTCGGCACGAAGGCCGTATTGCGGTGCAAACCAGCGATACGCGTTGGTGCTCGGACGGCTTTGAGTTCCGCTGCGAGGACGGAGCCAAATTGAGCGTAACCTTCGCCCTGGACTGCTGTGATCGCGAGGCCATCGGCTAGGTCGCGAGCCCGACCGGGTACAGCGGCGATGATATCCGCGACTTGATGCTGGAAAGCGTGGAGAGGCGCTTCGGTGATCAACTGCCCGCCACGCCGGTGCAATGGCTAAGCGATAACGGCTCGGCGTACACCGCCGACCAGACGTGCCTGTTTGCTCGACAGATCGGCTTGCAGCCGGTGACCCCCCAGTTCGCAGCCCGCAGAGCAACGGCATGGCCGAGAGCTTCGTGAAGACGATCAAGCGTGATTACGTGGCGCACATACCTAAGCCGGATCGAGAAACGGCACTACGTAACTTGGCCAATCCCTGTGATCCTGCGTGGTCGTCTTACTTTGCCCAACGTCGAGCTGCGATAGACGTGGATTGATTGCCCGGTACTAGACCATGGTGCTGACGAAAGACTTGAGCCGGATGAGGCGCGACTCTCATGCCCGGTTCTTTGGGGGCGGTGGCGCAGTAATGCGCTGCTGTTACCCGACGAAAGTGTACTTAAGCCCTACCATCTTATCTCGGCGCCATAAACCAGGACCTTCATCTCCTCCCTCCTTGATTCCGTACTTAACTACGGAGGTAGAGTTGAATCGTGGATCGAAAACCCGAGAGGAGATCGCCGTTATGAAACACCTAAGACTGCTGCTGATAGTGAGTGCGACTCTGCTGTCATCCACCGTATGGGCCGATGGCAGTTCCGATCGCCTGTACGGTAAGATGATCCAGGCCAACGAGCAATCCATGCGCGAATACGCTAGCGCCCAAGGCAAGAACCCGCCAGAAGTCACTCACTACCGCTATGGCATGAAGCTCGACATCGCCAAGGTCATTCACGTCACGTCGACCAATGGCAACTGCGATGTGATGCCTGCGCAAATGACCTACGAGGATTCGAGCGGAAACCTGCATATTCTGGAGTACCGCGTATCAGGAACGGACTGCAGGAGCCAGCACTGAGCATTGTTGACGTGTTGCTGACGGAAAAGTAATTTTCACGTCACCCTGACGTTATTTTGCATGTGGAAGTATGTAAGAAGCGCACCCGGCTATGCCCGGCGCGCTTCGGCATATACACAACCGCACAATGAAAAATCTGCCAAAACATCAAGAGCGTTTATGAACAACAAGGCCCTGTTGGGACTTTCTCAGATCGTCTTGAGCATCAGCGCTGCGCAGGCTGCAATGGCCGCCGAGGAAAAAGGCGAGGGATTCATCGAAGGCAGCAGCCTGAGCATCTTCAATCGAAATTTCTACTTCAACCGTGATTTTCGCAAAGGCCAGTCCAGCAGTACAGGAAATGGCTACTCGGAAGAATGGGCCCACGGAGTCATAGGCCGATTCGAGTCGGGCTCGGCCAGGCCGAGGACAATTACTCCAAGCTCGGCGGCGCCGTAAAGACCCGTTTCCTGGACACTGAAATCAAAGTAGGCGATGTCTTCCCTGTCACGCCTGTCGTGCAGTACGGCGATTCGCGACTGCTTCCGGAAAGCTTCCGCGGCGTCACCGCATACAACACCAGTGTCGAGGGCTTGGTGCTACAGGGCGGACGCCTGCACGCGATGAGCCAACCCAGCTCCAGCAGCATGCGGGATGATTTTGCAACCTTCTACGCAGGCGAAGTCGGCTCTCCGTGGATAGTCGGCGGTGATTACACACCCAACGACAACCTTGGCTTCAGCCTTTACACCAGTTGTCTCAAGGATGCCTGAAACCAATACTATACCGGCACTACCTGGAGCTACCCGCTTGCAGATGATGTCGCCTTGGTCGGTGGTTTGAATTACTACAAGGCCGTCGATGAGGGGAAGCAGCTCCTCGGCAGTTTTGAGAACGATATCTGGAGCGGCAAGGTCGGCCTCCGTGTCGGGGCGCACACCGGCGAGGGACGGAGACGGCCGACGTGAACCAGATCGCTATTGTGCCTTGCTATCGCCCTTCGGGGACTCCATTCCAATGTGTTGGTTCATGTTCTCCATCATTGTATTGCAGTTTTTCATCATCTTGGACATTTCCTGCATGTCCATCATCGGCATATGGTTGCCGTCCATCATGTGCATGTCCTCACCCTTATTTGTCTCGGCACTGCTTTGGGCGGGGGCTTTGGCCTGTTCGGCAAATCCCGTGGCAACAGTTCCAAGGGCTATGAAGGTAGCAAGGACGGTGTAGGTAATGGCGTTACGCATGGCGACTCTCCTCATCTACGACCTTGGTTTCCAGCCAGGCTGTGTATTGAAGAGTTGATTGCTCCACTGTCCTCCTGTTTGGCTCCTTTGGTTTGGAGGATGGTTTCAGGCGCCTGAGGTAGGCGCCTTTTTCGGTCAACAAGTCTTCGGCTTCATCGCTCTGGACTCTGCGAGCTGGCTTGACAGCACCGCGTTGTCTTGCACGAGAAGCTGCTTTTCTGTGGCCAACTGGCTCAATTGGCTTTCAGTTTGGCTTAAGCGTTCCGCCAGCAGGCTTCGCTCCCGTTCATTGACGGCCAGGTAAGTCCGCGTCTCAGCCAAACGCTGCTCACCTTGGCCATGGCGCTGCTCCAGTGCCTGATGCGACTGTTGCAAGTCGGTGAATTGAAGTAAGACGTGTTCATGCGCAATCTGACTCTGCGCGAGCGTCGCTTGCGTCGTGAGCAGGGTGCTCTCTAGACGATCATGGTCCTGCACCAGGCGTTGTTCCTGCGCCTGCAGTTCGCCCAGGCGGGTTTGCTGCGCGAGCAGACGCTGCCGGAGCGCTGCCAATTCGTGTTCCAGGCGCTGCTGGCGTTGCTCAGTGGCCTGGCGCTCGTCGCTGCGTTGTTGCGCGACCGATGCCTGGTAGTGCTCAAACTGCTCCCGCGCTTGTTGCAGTTGCCGGGTCAGTGCGGCCGCCTCGGCGGCGCGGTCAGCCAGACGTTGTTCGAGCCCGGTCTTTTCACTGCCCAGGCTGGCCAGGGCGATCTCCTGACGCTGCAGGGTGTCAGCCAGCCCCTGGCTGCGCGTAGTGGCTACGGCAAGTGCCTGGGCCTGCTGCTCCTGAACGCTGAGTTGCGCGTCGCGCTCGACGAATGCCTGCTGCAACTGTTCCTGCAACGCGTCGGCCTCTGCCTGGTGAGCCGCTACGGCCTGCTGGAGTTGGACGGCCGCCTCCGCCTGAACTTTTTCGTACAGTCCTTTCAGCGCCAGGACCAGCTCCGCGGGCAATCCCAGTTCGGCCTGGGCCAGCGTGCCGGGATGCGCGGCTTTCCAACGCTTTAACAACGGAGCAATCGTGCTTTTGCTGCCCGTCCCACCCAGGGCGACGCGGATGCTGTCAATGGTGGGGTTGTGGCCCGCAGCCACCAGTTGGGTGGCCGCCTGGGCAACATGCAGGTAGAGGACGCCGGAACGGGCCATGAACACCTCGGATTTTTTCGTACCGTATTATGGAAAACGTAATACCTCGATTTAAGTACAGAATAGTTCAGCCGACTGAGACCGTCAGTTGACCCACGATAAGCGCGGTTATCGTGAGTTAAGTCATCGCGATCGAGGGTTGTGTCTATAATCTGCGGTACACATGGCCTAAACAGGCGCTTCGTGATGACAGCCGGCAATAATGACGAAAACCTCCCCACCAGGCGGCACGAAGAGCCGACAGTACTTGCGCGTACCCCCGGTACGCTCACCACCCCCGAACAATTGGCTGAGCAACATCAGCGTTTTCTCGCCGCCGCGACAACCGACAACACCCGGCGCACCTACCGCTCGGCCATTCGCCACTTTCTCGCCTGGGGCGGCGTGCTGCCGTGCGATGAAGCCGCGCTGATTCGTTATCTATTGTCTTTTGCGGAAGTATTGAACCCGCGCACCCTGGCCCTGCGCCTCACGGCGCTGTCGCAATGGCACCGTTATCAGGGTTTTCCTGACCCTACCGCCAGCGCCACCGTGGGCAAAACCTTGCGCGGTATTGAGCGGGTGAACGGGCGGCCTCGACAAAAAGCCAAGGCCCTGGTCCTAGAGGATCTCGAACGCATCGTGGTGCACCTGAACACGCTCGACGGACTGGCGACACTGCGGGACAGTGCACTGCTCCAGGTCGGGTATTTTGGTGCGTTCCGGCGCAGCGAATTGGTCACGCTGGAGATGCAATACCTCGAGTGGGAGCAGGAAGGTCTACGGATCACGCTGCCCCGTTCCAAGACCGATCAGGAGGGCGAGGGACTCGACAAGGCGATCCCATACGGCGACAGCATCTGCTGCCCCGCGACAGCGCTACGCCGGTGGTTGGACGCGGCTCAGATCGTTCAGGGGCCACTGTTCCGGCGCATCAGCCGCTGGGGCGTACTCGGCGAGGTGGCACTGCACGAGGGCAGCGTGAATACCATCCTGACGGCACGTGCCGAAGCCGCAGGGCTGTTGTATGTGCCCGAACTGAGCAGCCACAGTCTGCGTCGGGGACTGGCTACCAGTGCGCATCGGGCTGGGGCGGATTTCCTTGAGATCAAACGACAGGGTGGCTGGCGGCACGATGGCACCGTACACGGCTATATCGAGGAAGCTGGAGCTTTCGAGGAGAATGCGGCTGGCTCGTTATTACGACGCAAACCGTAGCCAAGGTTTGTAAGCAGGGCTGGTTAGAATCCCAAGTGGCCACCCTCTATTCTCGACCGTCCTTCCGCAGCACATGAGCAGTTCCCTTAAAAACAGTTACTTACAGAACGAATGTCCTAATTTTTGGCTTATCTCGGCACGCCCCCTGATCCACAGAATCTCGGTGCCCGTTGCTTGCAACGCAAGGGTCAGTGACGGAACCGCGACATGAAGAATGGTGTAATCCAGGACAATCGGCATAAAAGCCAGAATGACCGACATGAGGACTAACCAACGGTTTGAGTTGCCATTAGACACAATAAAGAGACCTTTTTACCGGGATCCCGGTCTTCAAACGGTTGTGAGCCGTTTTAAGCCGTTGTTGTTACCACGCTTGCGCCCCAAGGCTGCGCCGCGATGCTAACCCATATCCCCCGGCTTTCCCGCCGTGCAAATGTGAAGCTTTGTGAAGTCCAGGGTTTGAACCAGGACGATTCAGCCCTGCCCTGGAAACTGTAATCTGGCCTGATGAAAAGACACTATCGGCGCCCAGGCAGCGCCCTGCTCGACCTCTATCGGTTCGGTCCCCCTCAGCAGCGTCTGCCGTTCGGATACTTCCAGTGGGGCCCGGATACAATCTGCTCCAGCCTCTGTGGGAGCGGGCTTGCTCGCGATGGTCGTTAACGATGATGCGTAGTTACTGGGTAAATGCGCAGCTCTGAAGATCATCACGAGCAAGCCCCCCCTATGACCAGCCGCCTCTCAACTATTCGTCGAGTTCATGCTCAAGCTTCAATGCTCGCTTCCAGCTGTCCAGTGCTGCCAGACGTTGCAGGTAAGCCTGCAGATGTGGGTACTGCGCCCCGCACTTCATCTGCTCGACCACCGTGATGGCAACAAAAGCCAGCATGAAGTCAGCCCCTGACAATGTGTCCCCCACAATGAAGGTTCTGTTCGCAAGCGTACTGTCCAGAAACCCCAGTACTTTATCGAACTCAGTCCGGGTATAGCCGTCCAGGAACTTGAGCTGAGTCCCTGCATTGATTTCAAACTGGGTGAACAGCTTGAGTAGCACCGGCACCATCGCCGAGCTTTCTGCAAAATGAATCCATTGCAGGTACTGAAGATAGTCTGGTGAGCTGAACGCGGGCTCCAGCCGGGGCGCAAAGCGGCGAATCAAGTATTCGACGATGGCGCCGGATTCAACCAGCACCTGTCCGTCCAGCTCAATCACCGGTGACTTGCCTAGCGGGTGAATGTCTTTCAGTGAGGCCGGGGCGAGATGAGTGGCAGGATCACGCTGATAGCGAATCAGGGTGTAAGGCTCTCCCATTTCTTCAAGCAGCCAAAGAATACGCAGTGATCGGGACGCGTTGAGGTGGTGAAGTGTGATCATGAAGACTCTCTCTGTTTATGATGGATGATTAGAAGTTCTTCTTATATATTTTCCCGCCTTTCATAATCATGCTGATAGTTGCATCCGGGGCCTCCAGAAACCCCAGGCTCACCGTGGGATCTCCCTCGACAACCAACAGATCAGCCAATGCACCTGCTTCTATCTGGCCAATTTTACCGGGATATGGATTGCGGGCTCCCGACAGCCCCAACAGTTCCCCATTCATCTTTGTTGCCATGTTCACGACGTCGTGTGCAGCGTAAAACCGGGTCAACTTTGCAAGCTGTCTTCCCTGAGTGGATGTCTTTTGCGGATTAAATAAAACATCAGTCCCCCAGGCCGTTTTTATATTGAAGCGCTGAGCAAACTCATAGGCTCTCGCGGTGCCCTCAGCCACCACGCGCTGGCGCTCACGCCGTACAGGATCAGGATAAACATTAGCATCTTCATCTTGCAAAAAAGGCTGAAGACTCCACCAGATATCGTTGTCTGCCATCATGCGCGCGGTTTCTTCATCCGCCAGTTGGCCATGCTCGATCGATTTCACACCGGCGCGAATGGCACGCTGGATACTTCTGGGCGTGTACGCATGCACCATCACATAGGTGCCCCAATCGGCAGCGGCTTCAACCGCCATTCTTAATTCTGACTCCAGAAACTGGGTGCTATCGAGATGGTCATACGTAGACGCAACGCCGCCACCGGCCATCAATTTTAGCTGTGATGCCCCAAGCATAAGCTGTTCTCTGGCCCGTCTGAGCACTTCGGCATCGCCATCAGCTATGGCTGCAGCACCCAGTTGCTCAGTCACGCTCAGTGGTCTGAGTGAGCTGCGGGGAATCTCTGATCGCATCCTGAAATCACCGTGGCCAGAGGTCTGTGAAATCATTGCGCCGGAAGGATAAATACGAGGCCCTGCAATAACACCCTCATCAATGGCACGCTTCAATGCGAACGAAGGTCCTCCAGGATCGCGAACCGTCGTAAAGCCGCGCATCAAGGTGCTTTCTGCTTCGCGGGCGGCGACTAAATGGATATAGCCCGGGTCTGCGCTCATCGCGTCAAGTTGTGTGATGCCCGCTAACGTAGTGTGCCAGTGGGCATCAATCAATCCCGGCATCACCACTCTTCGCCCGCAATCGATAACCACGGCGCCTTCAACCTCTGTATTGGCGGGTAGCAGTGAGTCGATCACGCCATCCTTGATCAGGATGCAGACGTTATCGTCAAGCACAGCGCTACCGTTGAATAAGCGAAGATTCTTGAGCAACAGCGTGCTCGCGCTGGATTCAGCGTTTGTACCTTGTCCTGAGGCAGTCGATGCGCGCACTGCAGAAAGTTGTGCACCTTTGGGTTTGATACCGCTATAGACATCACGTCGAGACAGATCAAGCATCATTCTCGCGTGAAAGTCCTGTATATCCGGCGAGCTACAGGTGCACAGGTAATGTACTTCACGTTCAACATGATGACTGGGTGTAAAACGCGTATTGGACCTGGCAGATTTAAGCCTCATATCGAACGTTCCGTAAGCATTTTCAGGAACAGAGACTATAGATCGAATTAAAAACGCTGATCGAGGGGAAAGCTCGAGAACATTTATCGTTTGTATCCCCGGTGCAGGTACACAGAGACAGGAAGCGCGGCACTGTCGCTTTCCTTTCAACCAGGCCGTGCAATACCGTGGTGTCGCAATTTGCGATAGAGCGTATTTCGGCTAATCCCCAGGCGGGCTGCAACATGGGCGATATGCCAATGTTCTGCCTCGATCAATGCCAGTAGCGTCTGCCGTTCGGATACGCCAAGCGGATCTTCGGCCAACGCGACTGGCACTGCTACTGCCGGCAGCAACTCCGCCAAATCGTCCAGAGTGACACGCCCCTCCAATGACAACGCTACTAGCGTGCGCAGGCACGTACGCAGCTGCCGGACATTGCCCGGCCAGGGTTGCTTCAGCAAGCGCTCTCTGACGCCGGCCTCCAGCCGGATTCTTGTACCTTTTGTCTCTTCGAGCAGCAGAAGGTCGAGCACACTGCCCTTGTCTGATCGTTCACGCAACGGTGGGAGCTGCACGGTGAACCCGGCAATGCGATAAAACAGATCTTCGCGAAAGCGCCCCCCGACCACACCGGCGTTCAGATCCTGGTGACTGGCACTGATAAGGCGTACGTCGAGGGGACGTGCTGTCGCGCCACCTAGCGGCATCACCTGACGCTCCTCCAGCACTCGCAGCAGTCGGGTCTGAAGCGCCAGGGGCATATCGGCGATTTCATCGAGAAATAGAATGCCGCCATGGGCCTGCTCAAGTTTACCGACCATCCCGTCCTTGCGTGCGCCGGTGAAGCTGCCACCACGATAGCCGAACAGCTCGCTTTCGATCAGCGTTTCCGGAATGGCCGCGCAATTGATCGCCACAAACGGCTGGCCCGCTCTGGAGCTGGCACGATGCAGCGCTGCCGCAAAAGCTTCTTTGCCGGTACCGGTTTCGCCCTGTAAAAATACGGGAACGTCTCGCTCCAAAACCCGTAATGCGCGGGCAAAGCCGCGTTGCAGACGCGGGTCTTCCAGGCATACATGCACGTCGTTGATGATGGGCGCTGGCGGCGTTAGCAAAGGCGATCGGTGCACGGGTTCCCGCAACTGTCCGTAGATCAGGCGCCCGTCCACCAGCCGCATTGGCCAACAGACACTCGTCTGAGCGCTGGCCTGACTCATTATCTGATCCACAGGTGTTTCCAGCAGCATTGTCAGAGGCTGCCCAACCACCTGGTCACGGCTGAGGCCCAGCAGATCCAGCGCAGCATGATTGATTGAACAGATACGGGCACTCTCGTCGAAACTGAGCAGACCTTCACCCAGCAGCCCGACGAAACCAGCCTCAGGGTGCAAGCGCAGCAAGTAGCGATGCGGGTCATGCCCCAGGAAAAACGAGCTCTCGATCAGCCTGGCTGACAAGCTGGTCAATGCCATGGCCTGGAAGTGTTGCTGAAGGCTGTGGTCATCCCTCACGGATGAAAGGTTGAGTACGGCTAGCAGCTCTCCACTCGCATCGAATATCGGGCTCGCCGAGCAGGTAAGTCCGACGTGCTTGCCACGGAAATGCTCATCACGGCGGATGGTGACGTGCTGTCGCTCGACCAGGCAGGTACCGACACCGTTGGTGCCCTCACAATCTTCACTCCATACCGAGCCGAGCCACAACCCGGAACGCTGAACCTCTGCTCGCTCGGATTCGTTGAACACGCTGTCGATGGCCACCCCCCGTGCATCGGTGAGTAGTACCACATGGCCGTCACGCCCGAGTTGTTGGTGCAAGTTGCTCATCTGCCAATGCGCCACGGCGATGATGTGCTCCAGTGGCGCGCGGTGATCCTGCAAGCGTGGATGCTCAACCACGTTAGGTGCGCGGCGACTGGCAGGGTCGAGCTGATACTGGTCCAGGCAGCGGCGCCAGGAGCGTGTAATGGCCAGGTCAGCACCAGGGCTGTGGCTGGCGACAGTGCCCTGCACGGCTTGTAGCACTTGTTGTGCATGGGCGTTGATCAAGGCCGGCTTCATTATTCTTGTTCTCCGTTACGGTCAGGACACGGGTCTGTTGGCAGCTTATATGAAAAGATTGCAACGAGCGCTTTTTGCACCGGGTGACACTCTGTCATCAGCATTTCCAGAAACGTGACAGAGATCCGGATCAAGATCTGAGCCGTAATGCCGCAACGGCTCTGCAACGGGGTTTTGATAGAGATGGCCCGGGCCTTGCTCTGGGTAAGTTGTTACTAAAACAACAAGATCGGGAGAAGCCCCATGAACATCGCTGTCGAAACCCCCCTGCACACGCCTACGGCTCAGCTTGCCGCTTGGGTCGAGAGCCTCAACGAACGTCTCGCCCAGCGTGATCTGGACGGCACGCTGGCATTGTTTGCCAGCGAGTGTCACTGGCGCGACCTGCTGCTTTTCAGTTGGAACCTGGTGACCCTGGAAGGCAAACCTGCCATTCGCGACCTGCTTGAAACACGCCTCGACCAGACTCGCCCCGAGCGGTGGAAAGTGGAAGGTGAAGCGGCGCTGAATAACGGTGTGCTCGAAGGCTGGATCAGCCTGGAAACACAAGCGGCGCGGGGTAAAGGCTATGTGCGGCTGAAGGATGGTTTGTGCTGGACGCTGCTGACGGCCATGCGCGAGCTCAAAGGTTTTGAAGAACCCAGTGGTCGCCGTCGTCCGATGGGTGCCAGTCATGGTCACGCCCACGCTGACAAGCGCAACTGGCTGGAGCGCCGCCGCGATGAAGAAGCATCGCTGGGGATCACCACTCAACCCTATTGCCTGATCGTGGGCGGCGGTCAGGGGGGGCTGGGGCTCGCTGCGCGGCTCAAGCGAATGGGCGTGCCTACCCTGATCATCGACAAGGCTGACCGACCCGGCGATCAGTGGCGTGGACGTTACAAGTCGCTGTGTCTGCACGACCCTGTCTGGTACGACCATATGCCTTACCTGCCCTTCCCCGATCATTGGCCGGTTTTCACCCCAAAAGACCAGATTGGCGACTGGCTGGAAATGTACAGCAAAGTCATGGAGCTCAATTACTGGCCGCGTACGGAATGCGTGAGCGCCAGCTTTGACGAGCAAAGTGGCACCTGGAAGGTTGAAGTACAGCGTGATGGCGAACCTGTGACGCTACAACCGACCCAGTTGATTCTCGCCACCGGCATGTCTGGCGTACCCAATGTGCCACGTTATCCGGGAGCCGAGGTTTTCAATGGCCAGCAGTATCATTCCAGCCGCCATCTCGGTGGCGACGCCTGGAGCGGCAAGCGCGCGGTGGTCATCGGTGCGAACAATTCGGCTCACGACATCTGCGCCGACCTGGTGGAGAACGGCGCCGAGGTGACCATGGTGCAGCGCTCCAGTACCCACATCGTGCGTTCCGACAGTCTGATGGAGCTGGTCTTCGGCGGGCTCTACTCGGAAGACGCCCTGGAGACGGGTTTGACCACGGACAAGGCCGACATGCTGTTCGCCTCGATCCCGTACAAGGTGATGCCAGGCTTTCATCAACCCATCTTTGCGGCGATCAAGGAGCGTGACAAGGACTTCTACGAGCGCCTGGCCAAGGCTGGTTTCATGCTCGATTTCGGTGACGATGAGTCTGGCCTTTTCATGAAGTATGTACGCCGTGGTTCGGGTTACTACATCGATGTCGGCGCCAGCGAACTGATCGCTAACGGCACGATCAAGCTCAAGAGCGCACCTGGCCTTGGTGTCGAATGTATCGAAGCCGATGCCGTCGTACTCAACGATGGCAGCCGCCTACCGGCAGATCTGATCGTCTACGCCACAGGCTATGGCTCAATGAATGGTTGGGCGGCAAAGCTGATTTCCCAGGAAGTAGCTGACAAAGTCGGGCGCTGCTGGGGCCTGGGTTCTGGCACCACGAATGATCCTGGCCCTTACGAGGGCGAACTGCGCAACATGTGGAAGCCGACACAGCAGGAAAACCTCTGGTTCCACGGTGGCAACCTGCATCAGTCGCGGCATTATTCGCTGTATCTGGCGCTGCAGCTAAAAGCGCGCTTCGAAGGGATCAATACCTCCGTCTACGGCCTTGCAAAGAGTCACCACACGGGCTGATTCAAATGGCGCCCAGCTGTGGTTGGGCGCCTTTGCACAATATTCCGGATACATTCCGGGCTAAAAGCTGCAGGCGTTCGAGTACAATGTGTTTCCTATCAATCGCTTAAGCTGTCCAATGAAAAAACTGTTTTCTGTAGTAGCGCTGACCCTCTCGGTAATTACCCCCGCCTTTTCAAGCCCTCCATCGACATTTTCCGAAGCAAAGGTCATCGCAAAGCAGAAGATCTACCTCGACCAAGCGAACAGTGCCATGGGCGAGCTGTATTGCGGCTGCAAATGGACATGGGTAGGCAAGTCGGGGGGCCGTATTGATGCGGAGTCTTGCGGCCTTCAAACCAGGAAACAACAGAGTCGCGCGCAACGCACTGAATGGGAACACATTGTTCCTGCCTGGACATTCGGTAACCAACGTCAATGCTGGAAGAACGGTGGTCGAGAACATTGTGTGGATGATGATCCCGTATTCCGGGCGATGGAAGCCGATCTGTTCAACCTCTACCCCTCTGTTGGCGAGGTGAACGGCGACCGTAGTAATTTCAACTACGGCATGGCCACCGGGGTAGCGCCGCAATATGGGCAATGCAAGACGCGGGTTGATTTCAATCAACGTGCTGCGGAGCCGCGTGACGAGGTCAAAGGCCTGGTCGCGAGGACAACTTTTTACATGTTCGACAGATATAAACTGAACATGTCTCGTCAGCAGCAACAGCTACTGATGGCCTGGGACAAGCAATATCCGGTTTCGCCCTGGGAGAAAGAGCGAGATCGCCGCATTGCAGCAATCATGGGGCACTCCAATCCTTTCGTAACCGGTGATCGTCGCTGGACGCAAGGGTACAAGACCGTCGGTGAGGGGGTAGTCGGTGCCATTCCTGCTCAACCCACTCGTGTACCCGCACAGCCGATCCTGGCGAGCGCGAGTGGCGTGAGTTCGATCATTGGTAACCGCAAAAGCCAGCTTTACCACCTCTCGATGGGGTGCCCTGGTTATGGCCAGGTGTCAGCGAAAAACCAAGTAACCTTTGACTCCGAATCTGAGGCTCAGGCAGCAGGATATCGAAAGGCAGGCAACTGCAAATAGTTGCTTTCGGTGAATACCGGGCTATCGAAGCACTCTATGGATCTGCGAAATCACCTGCATCGTTGCGTCTTCGATGGTTCCTTCATTACGGCATAAAACCCAGCCGTGATCTGCAATCGCCCGCTCGAACGCCTGGGTACAGGCAACATGTTCTTCCAGCTTATGGATCACCGTACTGTTCAGCCCTCGCGAGCGGGCCGCTGCCCTCGCCCATGAAATATCAGGGTCGGTGACAACCCCGACATGCAGGTCCGGGACTTGCACGTTTCGATCAATGTTCAACTGCAGAATCTCTGCAAACGGGATTATCCGGCGAAATGCGGCATCAGAGGGGTACCAGCGATCAATCAGGATGATGCTGTCGGGTGGCTGCTTAGCCAATACGTGCCGGGATATCCAGGTACGGCTGTCAGCAAGGCGTTCACAAACCCGCAACTCTAATTCCCGGCCGGGATTTCTGACGAGTTTGTTGACGAGGGCCATTGTTTCACCTCGATAGGGATCGCTTTTTTTCTCGCAAAGCCGGATCACCTTTTTGTTGTCTGCCCTCAGAGCTTTGGTGACGGCCTCCAGCAGTGTGGTTTTTCCAGCGCCCTTGGGCCCATCCAGAGAAACAAACAGCGCACGGTTCATTCTTCACTTAACAATTGATTCATTGATGAGCACTCTAACCTGAATAGGTACCAACGGGCCTGAAAATTACAGGCTTACAGCCGCTGCAGCCAAAGCCGCCAACCAGCAATCATCGCGTTTCACACCGCCACCACCACCCGCTCGACCGCAACACCCTCCCCATCCAAGCGTCGGGCCAGCAAACAGGTGAACGCCAGTACCGGAATCACGGCACAGGCAGCGGCTATCCACAACAGCATCGTGTAACCCTGACCCACCAGTTGCCCGGCCAGTGCCGGCCCGGCCATGGAGCTCAAGGCAAACGCGCCGGGGATCAGCATGATCGAGCGGCCACTACGGTCCAGCCGTGCAATTGCTGCTGTCTGATAAACGCAGCCCCAGGTGAAACCTACTTCCCAGATCCATGCGCCCGCGGCATACATCACAAAGCCTTCGGCATTGCCCAGCAACAACAGCCCGGTGCCCAGCACCAGCATGACGATGAGATGCGGCACGCGTACGCCCAGGCGGTCACCGACCGCGGCCAGAGTTAGTGCTGCGGCCCCTCCCAGCAGTTTCAATACGGCAAAAACGATACCCAGTTCGCCCGGTTGCAGTGCCAGGCCATGGCCCAGTCGCTCCAGGAAAGCCCACAGGCCGATTTGCCCGGCGCCGAACAGGAAGAAAAACCCCAGCGCGGCATAAGCCGCTGGCGGTAATTGAAAACGTGACAACACCGAACCATCCCGCGGTGGTGTGTCTCTTCCGATAAAGTCCTCGCGCCTGGGCAATGCCAGGGCACTGAGGCTCAGCAGCAGGATGATCGCTGCGAGCATTACTACGGCACCGGTGTAGTGGAAATACGCGATGACCAGCGAAGGCAGCGCGAATAACACGGCTGCCACCAACCCCAATTCAATGCCCAGGCGCAAGCCCAGGGCGCGCTCTTTGTTGGCCATTTCGCCCATGATACGCATGCCCAGGCAGGTCATGAGTGCGGCAAAAAAGCCAATCAGCGCCCACAACGGCAACTGCGCCGTGGCGGGCAGCCATGACGTCATCCAGTACGCTGCAGCCGCGCCAGTGGCGCAGCCCAGCGTCAGCCAGCGCCAGTTCAAACGGTCGATCAGCACGACGGCCATCAGGGTGCCCAGCAGGTAGCCGGCAAAACAAACGGCACCCAGCAGGCCGACCCGTTCGACACTGAAGCCCAGGCTGTCAACCATCGAGCCAAGCAGGATCGGCAAGGTATTGAACGGCAAGCCGCCAATGGTCGAGGCGAAGCTGGCGGCCAGCATGATCGCCATTGTCTTGCGGCCACTCATGTTCATTGCGCGTTCCTGCCCGGAGTTGATCAGCGATGGTCGACGGTGATGATTTCACTGCGCCCGGCAGTCGATGCCGGCACGCTGTCTTCGTCCATAAAGAACTGGGCGTACCAGTCGCGCAGTTGATAGACCGGACCATCACCTTCAGCCAGCACCGGTTTGTCGACCCGGATCTTGTGCTGCCAGATCACCACGTCCTGATAGAAAGCATCGCGATTACGCAGCACATAATCCTGGGCCAGCGCCCTGCTCTGCTCTTCGCTCCAGCCCGGGATCTTTTTCACCATGCAACCAAAACGCAGCTCGAAACTGTTGGCGTCGATCGGGACGTGGCAGTTGAGCAGGATCGAGTGAATTTCCATGCCCTCGAACACTGCGCGCATGCGGGTAAAATGCGTCGCCGGGCCGTAATAGGCAGACTCGGCAACCAGGTCCCCGCCCAGCCGGTCCGAGTCGCCGTGGAAAATCTGCTGGGCAATATGGCCTTCGAAAATATTCGCGAAGTACTTGGTCGGCGTGCCATGCACCGGGCCGAAGTGCTGGGCGTCCGCGAGGTTGTCGACCAGTTCCCGGGGATTGGTCTCAATGACCAGTTTGTCCATGTGCCAGTCATGCAGCCATTCATCGCTGTCCTGCTCCGGCAAATGCGGGATCACCACATTGTCTGCCGGGGCCTTGCCCTCAGGGTTGTTCCACACGAACAGCAGGTTGTTTTCTTCACAGGTCAACCAGCGGCGGGTTTTGGCCTTGGGCGGGATGCGCTTGCAATATGGAATCTCGACGCACTTGCCACTGGCGTCGTATTGCCAATGGTGAAAGGGGCACACAACCCGGTCGTTTTCCAGGGTGCCTTGTGACAGATCGGCGCCCATGTGCGGGCAATGGGCATCGATCACGCTGATCTCGCCACTGGCCGTGGCAAACGCCAGCAAGCGTGTGCCGAAAATATTCAGTGTATGGAGCTGGCCATCACGGTAGTCGGCCGCATCACCCAGGCAATGCCAGCCCCGGCCAAAGCGAGGTGCCAGAATACTGTCAACATTGATTGCAGCGAGTTTGGTCATTGTTATTGTCCTCGTGTGAAAATCCCCGATCCTATGCCCGCTGGATTTTCACCGAACCCGCTGCCGTCCTCATCCTTCGCATGGACTAACAATGCCTGCTTTCAGGCACTGTTTTGCGTCAATCCGGTTTTTTTTCTGCTGGCCTTGGCGCCGGGCAATAACGCCAGCCCTGGCTTGCCCAGGGCAACCACACTGTTGAGGATGATGCGCACCAGTTCGGTCTGGCGGCGCACACCGGTCTTCGAGAAAATCGAGCGCAGGTGTGCCCTTGCAGTATTACGACGCACATTCAACGCCTCGGCGGCTTCTTCCAGGGACAGGCCATTGGCCAGTTCCATCGCCAGGGCGGTTTCAGCCCGGGTCAGGTTGAACAGCTGCTTGGTCAGGGTTTCGCTGGCCATGGACCGTCCTGCAGCGTCGCGGATGTATACCACCACCCCTGGGGTGCCTTTGCCCTCGGCCCAGTCCTGGGTCGCAATGGCCTCGACCACCACCCCCAGGTTGATCTGCCCCGAGGGCCTGGAGACTGACATGGCTTCAGCCTGCGTGCCTTCCTGCACATTGCCGGTGTCACGGGTAAAGGCGTTGCGGACCAGGCGCTGCAGTTCGCGATTGTCGCTGGGGTAAATCGCCTCAAGGTGTCCGCCAACCAGTTTGAGGCCGTCTGCCTGCTCCAGCAGTTCGCTGGCCATCGGGTTCAGGCTCAGGACCTTGCCCTGTTGATCCAGCACAATGGTGGCCACCGACAGGCGACTGATCGCCTGCGAGTACAGCTCGGTCATCGACTCGCTGCGGTCGATCAGGTTGTGCACATGCATGGCACGGCGCAAATGCGGTATGAACATGCCACACAGGCTGCGTTCACTGGCACTGAAGTTGGGCGCGGATTTTGGCCGGGTAATGCGAAAGCGCAGCTTGCCGCCATCAGGCGTGGAAATATCGGCAGCCATGATGTGGTAGGTGTCGTGCACGGTGCCATAGGTCTTGAAGTAAGCCGAGCGGGTCCACTGTTCCTCACTCATCAGGTCGTCGACAGTGAACACCCGGTCCATTGGCGGGTTGTTGAATGGCGTGAGCGCTTGTGGGTAGGCCCAGTAACTCACCTCGCCTTCGCGCTCAATGTCACCCACTACGATCATCAGGCCCAGGTCAGGTTGCTCGGGGACGCGCAAGATCAGGATGACATAGTTGGCCTGGTACAGATTGCGCACATGGCGCAGGGTCTTGGCCATCAGCCTGGGCTCCAGCGAGCCGTCGTAAAACTCGCCGATAAGGCTGTCATACTCGGTCAGGTTCAAGCCCATGTCTGCCAGGGTCTGAACACTCAAGCCGCTATTATCCATCGCCCTCTCCTCACGGGACACCGCCTGGGCCCTGCCCGTTGTTATTGTTATGTCGTGCCTGACTGAGGTTTACCGACAGTCGCTGTAAACGGTATGCGGGGCATCGTGCAGAAGACCTGCCCCGCAGGCCGACCGGTCACTGGCTGGTGTCCCCGACAAAAGCGGCCAGGCCAATGCGCTCCAGCACCTGTGCGCTGTACGGCACATAGCTGCGGCTGCTGTCATCACGGATAAACAGCGGGTCGCTGAATGCTGCAGGGGCATAGCCCTGACGTTGCAGGTCGACCTTGCGCAACTTGAAGGTACTGGTCAGGTCAGCCGCTGCCGATACCCGTACGAACACCGGGGCGGCGTAACGCGGCAAGCGCGTTTCGGTCAATGCATAGAACGCCTGCGGGTCGAAGCGGCGGCCCGGCTGCATCAACACCGCCGCCATACCGGCGCGCCCCTCCTGCCCGGGTACTTGCACGCCATAAATGTTGATCAGCTCAAGGCCTTCGAAGTCGCCCAGCGCAGCCGCCACCTCAAGGGTGGAAACGTTTTCACTTTTCCAGCGGAAAGTGTCGCCAATGCGGTCGATAAAATACAGGTAGCCGTCCTTGTCAAAACGCAGCAGGTCACCTGAACTCCAGTAGGCATCGCCCTGGCTGAACACATTGCGACGAATCTTGCTGGCAGTCGCCTCGGCTGAGGTATAACCCTCGAAACGCCCGCCGCCGATGTCGGGATGGTTGATGATAAAACCCAGGGCCTCACCCACCTCGCCCGCCTCGCACAGCTGGTAGAAGCCATTTTCGTCCCGTGGGTGGCTGTCGGTTTCAACGTCATAGCGCACCAGGCGCAAGTTGCTCTTTTCCCAGTACGGCACACGGCCGCAAGCCCCCAGATAATTGTCGACATTGACCACATTGGTGTTGGACTCGGTGGAGCCCCAGCCTTCAAACACTTGGATCGGCCCGAAACGGCGCAGCCAGTTCTGCCAGCTTTCGCGGGTCAACCCGGCGCCGAGCATGCAGCGCAGACCGTGGTCACGTTCACCGGCCACCTCGGGCTGGTTGAGCAGATAGCGGCAGATTTCACCGATGTACTGGAACACGCTCACATGATGCTTGCGCACATCGTTCCAGAACTCACGGACACTGAATTTGCGCCGTACCACAATGGTTGCACCGGTTTTCAGCGCGGTGGACGTCACGGACGTGGCGGCTGCACCGTGATACAGCGGCAAGCAGCAGTAAAACACGTCATGGGCGGTGGTTTGCAGGGTGATTTCCATGATGTCACCGGTCGACATCCAGCGCATATGGCTATAACGCGCCGCTTTCGGCAGGCCGGTGGTGCCCGAGGTAAAGATCAGCAGGCACGGGCTCTCGGCTCTCAGGTCGGCGCGCACATCACGAGGGAATGGCATGGCGGGGGCTGTGGCCAGTGCTTGAGCCAGTCCGGTATCGACCTGTGACGGCATGGCCCCGGTCCATGGCTGCTCGGTATCCGCTACCAGCCATAAGGGCAGCGGTGGCAAGCCTTGAGTGGCAAGCACATTGCCCAGCACCTCTTCGCCGACCAGCATGGCCTTGGCATCGATCGCCTGCAGCGCGTGCACCAGTGGCCGGCCGCTGACCTGGGTATTGACGAAACCCGCCACCACGCCGAGCTTGGCCAGGGCGAACCAGCAACAGAAAAACTCCGGGCGGTTCTCCATCGCCAGGGCGCAGACATCACCCGGACGCAGGCCGCGGGCATACAGGACATGGGCCAAACGGTCGGCGCGGGCATTGATCAGGGCGAAACTGAGACGCTGTTCGCCATAAATGATAAAGGGCCGTTCGCCGTGACGCTGCGCCTGCTCTTCGAGGCGATCGGCAAGGGTGTAGCGATCGGCCGGTTTGATCCGGGCACTGGCGGCGGCCCGCAAATCGAGAATTGCCTGCGTCTGCTCCCGTGGCACAACTGCGCGTTCGGCACTGGACAGCAGGGTTGCGTTGTTGAAATCGTTCATCCTTATCTCCGATATTGGGGCCACTGCGTAACTCAGCGTTGTGTGCGCGGCATGCCCAGGCCGAACTGGGCAATCAGCTCGCGCTGGATCTCATTGGTGCCACCGCCAAAGGTCAGGTTGACCGATGCCCGCACCTCATATTCCAGCTCGCCAAGCAGATAAGCCGCTGCCGAACCGGCCCGGGTCAGGCCACTGGCACCCAGGATGGCTGACAGCTTGCGCAGGATCTCGATCGCCGACTCCGAGCCGTAGACCTTGGTGGTCGAGGCCAGTGCGACGTCCACACGGTCACGTTCAAGGTCGGCGGCAATCCGGAAATTGATCAGGCGCATGGCTTCAAGCCGGGCATAACACTCGGCCAGATCACGCTTGACCCAGGCCACATCAGTGGCGCGGTGGCCCTGCTCATCGGCGCAACGTGCCCACAGATAGACGCGGTTGAACAGGCTGACCACTTTGTCGGACCAGGCCCCCAGGCCCAGGCGTTCGTGGTTGAGCTGAGCCGTGATCAGTTTCCAGCCGCCATGCAGCTCACCCACCAGCATGTTGCGTGGCACCCGCACATTGTCGTAATAGGTGGCCGCCGTAGGGTTGCCGGAGGTCGGGATCAGGGTGCTGGAAAACCCTTGGGCACGGGTGTCGAGAATCAGGATCGAAATGCCCTTGTGACGCGCCTGCTCGGGGTCGGTACGGGCCGCCAGCCAGATGAAATCGGCCGCATCGGCGCCCGAGGTCCAGAGCTTGCTGCCATTGACCACAAAACCGTCGGCATCTTCACGGGCGGCGGTTTTCAATACCGCCAGATCGCTGCCAGCACTGGCTTCGGAGTAACCGATGGCGAAGTTGATGTCCCCGGCGGCGATCCCTGGCAGGAATTTATCCTTTTGCAACGCCGAGCCGTGGGCCATCAGCGCCGGGCCAACGGTACTGATGGTCACGAATGGCAGTGGCGCGCCGGCGATATTGGCTTCTTCAAAGAAAATCAATTGCTCGGTCGGGCCATAACCCTGCCCGCCATAGGCCTTGGGCCAGCCTACCGCCAGCCAGCCATCGCGACCGATTTGCGCGATGGTGCGGCGAAACAGCTCGCCACCTTCGGTACCGCGCATCTGCTGGCGCAGCTCGGGGGTCATCAGGTTCTGGAAATAGTCCCGGACCTTGAGTCGCAATGCATGCTGTTCAGGGGTGAGATCGACAAACATGGGGACGCGCCTCCAGACTGTTAGAAAACGTGCTTGTGTGCGGCTCACTCTAAGGCTGTCTGCGCCCCGCCGCTTCGTCTGTATGGACGAACAAAACAACCGTCTGCCAGGATCAATCCCGAGTGATCTGCGCCAGCATTGCCGCCTCGAAATGCTCGCTATAAGGCGGCAGCAAGCCCCATTCGCCGCGCGGGTCGTGGTCGGGTGCCTTGAGAACGGTGCGCAGGTGGCTGAACTCAAGGAACCCTTCACGGCCGTGGTAATGGCCCATGCCCGAGCCGCCGATACCGCCGAACGGAGCATCATGCAAGGCGGCATGCATCATCACGTCATTGAGGGTGACGCCACCGGACAAGGTGTGCTCCAGCACATGACGCTGTTCAAGGGCATCGTTGCCAAAGTAGTAGAGGGCCAGTGGCCGTGGCCGGTCATTGATATGCGCAATCACCTGGTCGACCTCGTCGTAGGGCAGCACGACCATGGCCGGGCCGAAGATCTCTTCGTGCATGATCAAGCTGTCTTGAGGCGGGTCGATAACCAGTTGCAGCGGGCGCCGACGGTTTTGCATATCGACCGCTTGCGCATAGGGCAGGCTTATCACCCGGGCACCGGCCTGACGGGCCTGGTCAACCAGATTTTCCACCCGGGCCAGATGTTGTGGGTTGACCACGGCAACTACATCCGGGTTGTCGCTTACCTCGGGGATGAACCCGCGGTAAGCGCCAGCAAAGGCATTGATAAACGCCTCAAGCTGCTCACGGGCAACGTAGACCAGGTCCGGGTTGATGCAGACCTGACCGCTGTTGGTGGTCTTGGACAGAGCAATGCGAAAGGCCGCCGTGGCCAGATCCGCGCTGCGGGCAACGATCACTGGCGATTTACCGCCCAGTTCCAGTGTCACCGGCACCAGGTTTTGCGCTGCATTACCCATCACCGAGCGGGCCACGGCGGTACTGCCGGTAAACACCAGGTGATCAAAGGGTTGCGCAGTAAAAGCCTGGGCCAGGTCGGCGCCGCCGGTGACCACCCCCACTTCCAGCGGGTCGAACAGTTCGGCAAACAGCCTGGCAACCAGCGCGGCAGTGCGCGGTACCACCTCCGAGGGCTTGAGGATCGCCCGGTTACCTGCCGCCAGCGCCGAAGCCAGCGGGCTGAGCAGTGTGTACAGCGGCGCGTTCCAGGTCCCCAGAATGCCCACGGTGCCCTTGGGCTGGTACATCACCCATGCCTGGGCACCGAGCTGATCATAGGGGCTGAAGACCTGTCGCGGTTCATCCTGCATCCAGCTTTCGAGGTGGTCCCGGGCGTGCTTGAGCGAGCCCAGTGCCCCCAGCACATCGTTCATCAATGAGAACCCCCGGGGGCGACCGCCAAAGTCGGCATCCATCGCCTCGGCCAGCGCCAGGTGGTGGTCCACCAGTATGTCGATTACCCGCTGGATTCGCGCCCGGCGCTGCGCAGCGCTGACTGCGCCCTGAGCGTTGAACGCGGCTTTCTGCTCAAGCAACAGGGCTGCCAGACCATCAGCGCAAGAAATTGCACAACTCATTGATGCCTCCTCAACTGAACAAGGGCCCGCACAACACCCTGAGCGAAAGCTAGCCCGATCCTGCGTGCAAGCGCCTCGTCCAAGTGGACGAGTAAGCCAGAGTGCCCCCGTAACCTGTACACCCCGCCGAGGGCGAAGGTTTCCTCTGGTTGCGGTTGTCCCGCGCTTGGATTAACGTTCAGTCCAACTGCCAACGTGACTTGAATCCCGTCACTACCTGCCCTTTCAGGAGGGCTGTCGGATGCAACGGTGCTTGCCGCTGAGTCTGCTGTTCATTGCCCTCGCAGGTTGTACCCTGGGGCCTGACTTTGTTCGTCCCGAAGTCGCTGCGGATGCCGGTTACTCCACGCACAACCTCACGACCACCGCCCGGGCCGATATCGACGCTGGCGGCGCTGCGCAACGCCTGATTGCCGGCATGGATATACCCGGGCAATGGTGGACAGTGTTCCGCTCGCCGGAATTGAACGCCCTGGTGGAAGAGGCCTTGCGCGCCAACCCGGATATCAGCGCCGCGCAAGCAGCATTGCGCCAGGCCAATGAGCAGGTGTATGTCGATCAGGCTTCCTTGTTTCCCGTCCTGAACGGCAATTTGTCGAAAACCCGCCAGAAAGTCTCCGGGACCACATCCGGTACGGCGTCGTCGCCGATTCTCACACTCAGCTCCGCGTCACTGAGCGTGTCCTATGCGCCGGATGTCTTCGGCGGTACGCGGCGGCAGATCGAGTCGTCCACGGCGCAAGCCGAGTACCAGCGTTTTCAGCTTGAGGCCACCTACCTCACGCTATCCACCAATGTGGTCAATACCGCCGTCAGCCTGGCGTCCCTGCGCGATCAGATTGCGGCGACCGGGCAAATCATCCAGCTACAGAGCGACCAGCTCGACCTGCTGCAGGCGCAGCGGCGCCTCGGTGCCATTGCCGATACCGATGTATTGACCCAGCAAACTGCCCTGGCGCAAACCCGCGCTACTCTGGCGCCCTTGCAAAAGCAGTTGGCGCAAACCCGGAACCAGTTGATGGCCTACCTGGGCAGGTTCCCCAATCAGGACAAGGGCGAGCGTTTCAACCTGGCGTCCCTGCATCTGCCGCAAGAATTGCCAGTGAGTCTGCCCTCGGCAATCGTCGAACAGCGTCCGGATGTGCGCTCCGCTCAGGCGCAACTGCATGAGGCCAGTGCCAATATTGGCGTGGCGGTGGCCAATCAGTTGCCACAGTTCAGCATTACCGGTTCATTGGGTTCCACGGTAGCCAGCGGCAGCACGCTGTTTTCCGCAGGCTCGGGTGTATGGAGCCTGGCCGGGGCAATTGCCCAACCGCTGTTCGATGCCGGTGCGCTTGAACACCGAAAACGGGCGGCGGTTGCGGCGTATGACCAGTCGGCGGCGCAGTACCGCGGTACGGTGCTTGCCGCATTCCAGGATGTGGCCAACGCGCTCAGGGCGCTGGAGGCCGATGCCGAGGCGCTCAAGCAGCAAGTGGCTGCGGAGCAGTCCGCCCAGGCCAGCCTTGCCCTGGTGCAGGCGCAGTATCGCCTGGGAGCGGTGGCTTATATCAACTTGCTCACGGCGCAGCAAACCTACCAGAACACCGTGCTCACCCGGGTCCAGGCCCAGGCCGTGCGCTACAGCGATACCGCAGCGCTGTTCCAGGCTCTGGGCGGCGGCTGGTGGAACCGCAGCGACCCTGACCCCCAGGGCCGCCCTGACCGATTCGGCTTGCCGACCTGGCAAGAACTCATGCCGAGTCACAACAAGACCGCGCCCGCCAAACCCACGCGGCTCGACTGAATACCATTGAAACAGCGAGAACAACCATGGCTGACGTCAACAACGACTCACTCGCGCAACCCACTGCAAGGCGCAGGCTGTGGCGGCCGATGCTTATCATGATCGGGGTGGTGCTGGTGATTGTCGCGATCATTGCCGGGGTCAAGTTCGCGCAGATCTCAGCCATGATTGCCCAGGCAAAGCAGCCCTTGCCCGCCGCCGTCGTCACCGCCATGCAAGTACCGTTCGACGACTGGCAGCCGACGGTGACCGCCGTGGGCTCGATAAAAGCCGTGCGCGGGGTCGATGTGACCACCGAAGCGGGTGGCATTGTGCGCAGCATCGGTTTTACACCGGGCCAGGAAGTGGCAGCACAGGCGCTGCTGGTTCAATTGAATGCTGATTCGGACATCGCCCTGCTCCATTCGCTGGAAGCCACGGCGGACCTGGCCGCCATCGTCCTCAAGCGTGACCGCGCACAACTGGCGGTCAACGCCGTGTCCCAGGCGCAAGTGGACACCGACAACGCAGACCTCAAAGCCAAACTGGCCGCCGCAGAACAGCAGCGGGCGCTGGTGGCGCAAAAAACCATTCGTGCGCCCTTTGCCGGGCGTATAGGCATTACTGCTGTCAACCCCGGGCAATACCTCAACCCCGGTGACAAAATCGCCACGTTGCAAACCTTCGACCCCATCTATATCGACTTCAACGTGCCCCAGACCCAACTGGAAGCCATTGCTGTCGGCCAAAAAGTATCGGTGACCGACGACGGCCTCTCCAACCAGACATTCACGGGGCGCGTCAGCACCATAGACACCCGCTTCGACCCGACCACGCGTAACGTCACGGTCGAAGCCAGCGTTGCCAACCCCGGGAAAAACCTGGTGCCCGGCATGTTTGCCCGCGCAGTTGTCGACTCGGGGGCGGTGCTGCGCTACCTGACCGTGCCACAGACAGCCGTCACCTATAACCCCTACGGCACCACCGTTTTTATCGCGCTGTCGAGCAAGAACGACAAGGGTGAAGACGTTCTCACGGCGCAACAGACCTTTATCAAGACCGGACCGACCCGTGGCGATCAGGTCGCCATCCTGTCCGGTGTGAAGGAAGGCGACCTGTTGATCACCAGTGGTCAGATGAAACTCAAAAATGGCTCGCCGGTGCAGATCGACAACAGTGCTGCGCCGCTCAACGATGCGGCGCCAACGCCTCAAGAACATTAAAGGTGACCCATGAAGCTCACCGATACCTTTATCCAGCGCCCGGTCTGGGCCGTAGTGGTTTCGCTGTTTATCCTGATCCTGGGGCTACGTTCGATCTTCGAATTGCCGGTCAACCAATGGCCGCGAACCGAAAATGCGGTGGTCACTATTACTACCGCCTACTACGGCGCCGATGCAGCCACAGTTGCCGGGTTTATCACCCAGCCACTGGAGTCGGCGATCGCCCAGGCCCAGGGCATCGATTATCTGTCTTCGTCGAGTATTACCGGGGTCTCGACCATTACCGCCACGCTGCGGCTGAACTTCGACGCCAGCAAGGCCCTGACCGAGATCAACACCCAGGTCAACTCGGTCAAGAACCAGCTACCGGCCCAGGCCCAGGAACCGGTGCTGTCGGTTGCGGTGGGGCAAACCACGGATGCCATGTACCTGGGGTTCTACAGCGACACCCTGCCCACCAATAACATCACCGATTATCTGGTGCGGGTGGTCAAACCCAAGCTCGACTCGATCCAGGGCGTGCAAACCGCAGAAATCCTCGGTGGGCGCCAGTTCGCCCTGCGTGCCTGGCTGGACCCGGACAAACTGGCGGCCCATAACGTCACCGCCCAGGACGTAGTCGCGGCGCTGGCCAACAACAACTACCTGTCTGCCGTGGGTTCAACCCGCGGGCAAATGGTCACGGTAGACCTGACGGCCGGAACCGACTTGCACACGGTGGATGAATTCAAGCGGCTGGTGATCAAGAACAACGACGATGCCCTGGTGTACCTGGAAGATGTCGCCACTGTGACCCTGGGTGCAGAAAGCTACGACAGCAGCGTGGCGTTTTCCGGCAAACGTTCGGTGTTTGTCGGTATCAAAGCCGCGCCCAATGCCAATATCCTCAGCGTTGCCAGCAGCGTGCGCGACGCCTTCCCCGAACTGCAAGCGCAATTGCCTGCAGGCGTGCGCGGCGAAATCGTTTATGACTCCACAGCGTTCATCAATACTTCGATTGTCGAGGTGGTCAAGACCCTGGTGGAAGCAATGGTCATAGTGTCGGTGGTCATCTACCTGTTCCTCGGCTCATTCCGCGCGGTGATAGTGCCACTGGTGGCGATACCGCTGTCGCTGGTCGGCACCTTCTTTGTCATGTATCTGCTGGGTTACTCGATCAACCTGCTGACCTTGCTTGCATTGGTTCTGGCCATTGGTCTGGTGGTGGACGACGCGATTATCGTGGTGGAAAACGTCGACCGGCATATCAAGGAACAAGGCAAAAGTGTATTTGAAGCCGCGTTGATGGCGGCGCGTGAACTGGGCGGCCCGATCATCGCGATGACGGTGGTGCTGATTGCCGCCTATGTGCCGATCGGGCTGCGCAGCGGCTTGACGGGGGCACTGTTCAAGGAGTTGTTCAAGGAGTTCTGTTTTTCCCTGGCCGGTGCGGTAACGGTATCGGCAGTGGTGGCCATGACGCTGTCACCGATGATGACCTCCCGGCTGTTGCAACCCGGGCAGGATGAAGGTCGCTTCGCGCGCCGGCTCGATCAGTGTTTTGACTGGCTGCGCGGGCGTTACCATCGCGTTTTGTCAGCCGGTCTGGATATCTGGCCGGTGCTGGTGACCTTTGGCTTTGTCCTGTTTGTACTGGTCGCCGCCAGTGGCATGACCGCCAAAAGCGAACTGTCACCGACCGAAGACCAAGGGCTGGTATTCATGATGATCAAAGGCCCGCCGACAGCTGCACCGCAACAGATGGAGCGCATTGCCGACCAGGCGTTTCAGATCGCCAGCAAGGAGCCTGAATACGCGCAGATGTTCCAGCTGACCGGGCTGCCCGCCCTCAATCAGGGCCTGGGCGGGGTCTTGCTCAAGCCCTGGAGCGAACGCACACGCTCCCAGGCTGAGCTGATCTTCGATCTTCAGCAAAAATGGAATCAGGTGCCGGGGGCCACCGTCGCTGCCTTCCCATTGCCTTCGTTACCGGGCGCCCAGGGATTGCCGGTGCAGTTTGTGATCACCACCACCGACTCGGTAGAAAGCCTCAATGAAGTGGCTCAGGCCGTGATGGCCGAAGCCCAGAAGCAACAGCTGTTCTGGTTTGCCGACATGGACCTGAAACTGGACAAACCGCAGGCCAGACTGGTGGTCGACCGGGAAAAAATTGCCGCACTGGGCATGACCCAGGCAGATGTCGGCGCAGCCCTGTCAGCTGCATTGGGTGGCAACTACGTCAATTACTTCTCGACCGCCGGACGCTCATACAAAGTCATCCCGCAAGTACTGCAGGTTGACCGGCTCAACCCCGAGCAGATTCTCGATTACTACATCCGTACGCCCGCCGGTGTGATGATCCCGGCGCGCACGGTGGCGCATATCGAGACCTCGACACAACCCGAGTCGATCAATCACTTCCAGCAGTTGAACTCGGCGACCCTCTCGGGCGTCAGCGGTGTGGCCCAGGGCGAGTTGCTGGCCAGGCTCAACACTATCCTGAACGATATTGCGCCCTCGGGTTACACCTCGGACTTTTCCGGCGAATCGCGTCAGTTCATGCAAGAGTCCGGCGGCTTTGTCGGCTTGCTGCTGTTCTCGATATTAATCGTCTACCTGGCCCTGGCCTTCCAGTTCGAAAGCTTCCGCGATCCGGTGGTCATTCTGTTCTCGGTGCCGCCGGCACTGTTTGGTGCGCTGGCCTTTATTACCATGGGCTTTGCCTCGATCAATGTGTACACCCAGGTGGGCCTGGTGACGCTGCTGGGGCTGATCACCAAGCACGGGATCCTGATCGTGCAATTTGCCAATGAACTGCAACGCGCAGGCCGCAGCAAGCGTGAGGCCATTGAGGAAGCCGCCGGCGTGCGTCTGCGGCCGATCCTGATGACCACGGCCGCGATGGTACTGGGCGTGGTGCCGCTGGTCTGGGCTTCCGGTGCCGGGGCTGCAGGGCGCCATGACATGGGGCTGGTGATCTTCGCCGGGCTGTCTATCGGCACCCTGCTGACGCTGTTCATGGTGCCGGCGATGTATATGTTTATCGGTTCCAGCCATCACCTCCAGGCTGCACGACCCTCGACAGATCCGCGCGGCGGATGAATACAGGGAGCAAGGTTGACAGGGTCGCATACGTGCTCTAGGTTGACGCAAACGTAAACGTAAGCACAAAAACAAGCCAAAACAATAATTATAAGAGAGCCACCCATGAGCACGATGGCGATACTGATATCCCTTCTGTTGTTGATGTTTTTCGCCTACCGGGGCGTGACGGTTTTGATCCTGGCGCCGTTGATGGCCGCGCTGGCCGTTCTTCTCAGCGGGGCAGCCGCAGATATCATGCCCACCTTTACCCAGCTGTTCATGAAGGAGCTGGGGCTCTATGTGATCAAGTTTTTCCCCCTGTTCATACTCGGTGCCCTGTTCGGCAAGCTGGTCGCCGACTCCGGAGCAGCGCATACCATCGCTGACTGGTTTATGCGCAAACTCGGCCATCGCCATGCAATTCTCACCGTAGTGCTGGCCTGTGCGCTGTTGACCTACGGTGGCGTATCGCTGTTTGTGGTGGCCTTTGCCGTATACCCGATCGGGGCGGCAATTTTTCGTGAGTCCGGCACGCCAAAACGCTATATGCCAGCGGCCATCGCGCTGGGGGCCTTTACCTTCACCATGACCGCGCTGCCTGGCGCACCGTCGATACAGAACTCGATTCCCACGGCTTATCTGGGCACCACCACCTTCGCCGCCCCGGGCCTGGGCATCATCGCGTCGATCGTCATGCTGTGGATGGGCAGCTGGATGCTGCAATCGCGAGCCCGCAAGGCCATGGCCAAGGGTGAAGGCTACGGCCCCCATGACGACGAAATTGCGTCGAATGCCAGCATAAAAAAACCCGGACTGCTCGTAGCCCTGCTGCCGATAATCGTGGTGATCGGCCTGAACGCGGCGTTCAGCTACTGGATCCTGCCTGCCCTGGACCTCAGCGTTTTGCGTGAAGAGCGCTTTGGCAATATCGACCCGGTGAGCGTCATAGGGCTGTGGTCCGTGCTGTTGGCCCTGATGTGCGCAATCGTATTTGTGATCCTGCTCAACTGGCGCCGCTGGGACAACCTGACGGTCACCCTCAACAAGGGCACCATCGGCGCCCTGCTGCCGATCTTCAACACAGCTTCGGAAGTGGCCTATGGCGCGGTGATCGCCGGTATGGCCGGATTTGCGCTGATCAAGGACACCATCCTCAATGTATCGCCGGAGCATCCGCTGATTTCGGCCGTGCTCAGCATGAACGTGCTGGCAGGCATTACCGGCTCCTCGTCCGGAGGCCTGAGCATCGCCTTCCGCACCCTGGGCGCGGACTATCTGCGCATGATCGAAGCCGCGGGCATCAGCCCCGACCTGTTTCACCGGGTCGCTACCATTGCTGCCGGCGGCCTGGACACCCTGCCCCACTCGGGCGCGGTGATCACCTTACTGGCAATTTGTAACCTTACGCACCGCCAGTCCTACCCGCAAATTTTCATGATGACGACCGTTGTGCCCATGACCGCCTTGCTGGTGGTCATGGTGCTGGGTTCAACGTTCGGCAGCTTCTGACCATGGCGCATAACAACAAGGACTCGACCATGAACACGGCACCTCTCTCTCCCAGCGACCCGCAACGGGATGCTTCGCAGCGTTTCAATATTGCCCGGGCTTGCTGTGACCGCTGGGCTGACGACCCCGAACGCATTGCGATCATCCAGAAAAATGCCGATGGCACGGTTCAATACCACAGCTTTTTGGCCTTGCAACAACAGGCCAACCGCCTGGCCAACAGTTTGCGCGCACAAGGTATCAACGCAGGTGACAGGGTCGGGATCATGCTCCCTCAAGGCCTGGAGGCCGGCACCGCCCATATCGCGCTGTACAAGCTGGGCGCCATTGCGGTTCCGCTGTTCAAGCTGTTCGGTGCGGACGCCATCGAACATCGCGCTTCGAACTGTTCAATGCGTGCGCTGATCACCGACGCCAGCGGCCTGCAGAAGATCGACGGAATTCGTGCCGGCCTTGCCCACTTACATCTGTGCTACGTTATCGATGCACCCGCGCATCGTAATGACGTGCTTGATTACCATGAGCAACTGCAGTGCCACAGTGACCAGTTCGAGACCCTCGATACGGCGGCCGAGGATCCGGCACTGATCATCTACACCTCCGGCACCACCGGCCATCCTAAAGGCGCTTTGCATGCCCATCGCGTGTTGCTCGGGCATTTGCCCGGCGTGCGCAATTCACACGACGACTTCCCCCAGCCCGGTGACCGGATGTGGACCCCGGCAGACTGGGCATGGATTGGCGGGTTGCTCGATGTGCTGCTACCTGCCTGGTATCACGGCGTGCCGGTGGTGGCCCACCGCGCTGACAAGTTTGTACCTGAAGACGTATTTGCCCTGATTGAAGCATTGCAGATTAAAAATGTCTTCTTCCCGCCCACCGCCCTCAAGCTGTTACGCCCTGTCGAAAACCCGCAACAGCGCTGGCATCTCGCGCTGCGGTCGGTTGCCAGTGGTGGCGAGTCACTGGGTGATGAACTGTTGGCCTGGGGCGACCAGGCGCTGGGCGTGCGCATCAATGAATTTTATGGCCAGACCGAATGCAATCTGGTGGTGTCCTCCTGCGCCAGCCAGGGGATCTACCGCCCCCATGCCATTGGCCGCGCGGTCGAGGGGTTTGACGTGGCCATCGTCGACGACTATGGCGTGCCCGTGCCCACAGGTGGTTCAGGGCATATTGCCGTGGCCACGCCCAACGGCAGCCAGATGCTGCGCTATTGGGAAAACAGCCAGGCCACTGCCGAGAAATACCTCAACGGCTGGCTGGTGACGGGCGACAAGGGCTCGATGGATGAGGATGGCTATATCTTCTTCCTTGGACGCAACGATGACGTCATCACCAGCGCAGGCTATCGCATCGGACCGACCCCCATCGAAGACTGCCTGATCAAGCATCCGGCGGTGAAAATGGCGGCGGCTATCGGGAAGAAAGATCCGATTCGTACCGAGGTGGTCAAGGCGTTTGTCGTCCTCAACCACGGCTACGCCGCCAGCAACAACACCATACGCGAGCTGCAGGCGCATGTTCGCGCACAACTGGCCGCCCATGAGTACCCCCGTGAAATTGAATTCCTCGACGAACTGCCCATGACCACGACGGGCAAAATCATTCGCAAGGCCCTGCGCGAACTGGAAGAACAACGTACTGCGATGGAGCTGCAAGCATGAATTTTCTAGGAAAGGCTTTCGACGAAATTACCCGGGGCGAAACGTTTGGCCAGTCGCTGACCATCGATGCGTCACACATCAGCCGTGCCTGCGGCATGTTTGGTGACTTCAACCCGTTGCACAGCGATGCCCAATTTTGTGCCAGCAGCCGTTTCGGTCGACCGATCCTGCATGGGCCAATGAGCAGCGCCTTCATGTCTGCTTCCATCGGCATGTACTTCTACGGCACCGCCGTGGCCTACCTTGAGCATAACTGCCGGTTTATCGCTCCGGTGTTTGCAGGCGACACCCTGAGTGTCGAATGGACCATTACCGAAACCCTCGACAAACCCCGCAGCAATGGCGGTATTGCGGTACTCAGCGGCTATTGCAGCAACCAGAGCGGCGAGCAGATTGCCGAGGCCAGCGGCAAGATTTTGCTCAGCAATCGGACGCCGGTTTAGACCTTTTCCAACAGCCCGGCTGGCTGTGAACATTGCCCGCCACGACAAGTCGGCGGGTCCTTGAGGATGAATATGATATGTCCCGGCTAACGACCTCTCTGCAAGACACCGCAGCCCCCGATGGAGTCTGTTATGGCTGCGGCAGCCACAACCCTCACGGCTTGCATATCAAGAGTTACTGGCACGCAGACGGTGTGCATGTGATCGCCGAACACCTGCCGGACCCCAAATATTGCGGTTGGCCCGAACTGGTATACGGCGGCATGATCGCCATGCTGGTGGACTGCCATTCGAACTGGACGGCCATGGCTTATCACTACCGCATGGAGCAGCGCGATGCGGCCAGCCTGCCGCGGATCAATTGCGTCACGGGCAACCTGGGAATCAAATTTATCAAACCGACGCCCATGGGCGTGCCGCTGACCTTGCGGGCCCGGGTGGAAGGCGACGTGGGGCGTAAAACGCGGATTATATGCGAGGTCTATGCCGGGGATGTGCTGACGGCGGTGGGCGATTCGATTTTCGTACGGGTCGACACCGGGCAACTGGCCACGGCAGCCCATGGCCGCGCTGCGGGTTAAAGCTGATCGGCGTGACATCATCGCGAGCAAGCTCGCTCCCACCCTGATTGCCAGCAGCGCAATCGGTGGGAGCTGACTGGTCCGGGATCCAGCCGTTATTTACTCAGGACTCTGGCGTCTTTGGTGCGGATCTCCTTGATCACCGCATTGACGCGATTGACCAGCACATAGTGGCCGCTGATTTGCACCCACTGTTCATGTTCATCAGGTTTTGGCAGGCCCCGGGCGTGCCAGTCCTTGATCGCCTCCGCGTCCCGGATGAATTGATCAGGCGCCTTGTCGCCGTTGCCATAGCAACTGCTCAGGTCCATGGACTCAGCCAGTATCTGCCCCGGCTTGCAGTCCCCGGGTTTGTCGTCATCAGCCTGTGCTGCGTAAGGCATGGCGCACAAAAGACCGGCCATTATTGATGCAGAAACCAAGCTGCGCATGTTCACCTCAACGTATGGGAGTACAGGCTTTATGGACAAGCCCTCACTGCAGTACGTTCCAATATCTTAATCAAGAATATTGATCACGAGATCAGCAATGACGATTGGACTGCACTTATAGCTTGAGGTGAAGTAACCACAAGGCCGCTGAAAATAATAAACGGCCATTTGTGGAGAACAGCATGTCATTCAATATCAACAGCTTCAAGCTTGAGGGGCGTCGGGCCCTGATCACCGGATCAGGCCAGGGTATCGGGCTTGAACTGGCCCGCGGCCTGGGCGCAGCTGGCGCAACGGTGGTGATCAACACTCGCAATATCGATAAATCTCGTGCCGTGGCCGCTCAACTGCGCGACGAAGGGCTGAAGGCTGAATCCGTGGCCTTCGATGTGACCGACCGCGAGCAATTGCTAGCCGCGATCAACACCTTTGAGAGCGATGTCGGGGCCATCGATATTCTGGTCAACAACGCCGGCATCCAGCGTCGTGCGCCACTGGAGGACTTCAGCGCCAGCGACTGGCACGACGTGATGCGCACCAACCTGGACGGTGTGTTCCATGTTTCCCAAGCTGTTGCGCGGCACATGATCGCCCGCGGTCGCGGCAAGATCATCAATATCTGCTCGGTGCAAAGCCAGCTGGCACGCCCGACCATCGCCCCTTATGCCGCCTCCAAAGGCGCAGTGAAGATGCTCACCAAAGGCATGTGCGCCGAGTGGGCACGGCATGGCATCCAGGCCAATGGCCTGGCCCCGGGCTATTTTGCCACCGAAATGAATCGCGCCTTGGTCGATAACCAGGAGTTTTCCGAGTGGCTGTGCAAGCGCACCCCGGCTGGCCGCTGGGGCCGGGTTGATGAGCTGTGCGGAGCCGCGGTGTTCCTGGCTTCGCCGGCTTCGGACTTTATCAACGGGCAAACCCTGTTTGTGGACGGGGGCCTGACCAGCGTTGTTTGACCCGCACCTGAAAAACAATAACAAGGAACACCCCATGAGCACGCTTAAAGAACCAGCACTGCCCTTGAGCGAGATCGGCAGTGCGCAGGTCAAGACCCAGGGCTTCGCGACCAAACGCTGGCTGTATCTGATCCCGCTGATATTCATTACTTACAGCCTGGCCTACCTGGACCGGGCCAACTACGGCTTTGCCAGTGCGGCGGGCATCGAGCAGGACCTGGGCATCACCAAGGGCATGTCCTCGCTGATCGGTGCGCTGTTTTTTCTCGGTTACTTTTTCTTCCAGGTACCGGGGGCGATCTACGCGCAGAAGTACAGCGTGCGCAAACTGGTGTTCTGGAGCCTGATCCTGTGGGGCTTTTGCGCCATGGCCACGGGGTTGGTGACCAATATCCCGATGCTGATGTTTATTCGGGTTTCCCTGGGCATTGTCGAAGCGGCCGTGATGCCGGCCATGCTGATTTTCATCAGCAACTGGTTCACCCGCAAAGAGCGCTCGCGGGCCAATACCTTCCTGGTGCTGGGCAACCCGGTGACCGTATTGTGGATGTCGGTACTGTCCGGCTACCTGATCCAGGCCTGGGGCTGGCGCGAAATGTTCATCATTGAAGGCGCGCCAGCGGTGCTCTGGGCCTTCGTCTGGTGGCGCATGGCGCGAGACAGGCCTGAACAGGTGAACTGGTTGACGCCACAGGAAAAAGCCCGACTGGCGGCGACCCTGGCTGATGAACAGAAAGGCATGCAACAAGTGCGCAATTACCGTCAGGCGTTTACCAGCCCTGTGGTGATCCAGTTGTGCTGTGTGCATGCGCTGTGGAGCATTGGCGTGTACGGTTTTATCATGTGGCTGCCGAGCATTATCAAACAGGCAGCGGCGGCGGACATCGTGACAGTTGGCTGGCTAAGCGCAGTTCCTTATGTCGCAGCGGTAGCGACGATGCTGGCTGTGTCCTGGGCTTCGGACAAAACCCAGCAGCGCAAACCCTTCATCTGGCCGCTGCTGGCCTTGGGGGCGCTGGCCTTCTTCTGCTCGTTCCTGCTCGGGTCTTCACATTTCTGGTTGTCGTTTGCTTTGCTGACTATTGCCGGTGCTGCACTTTACGCACCTTATGGGCCTTTTTTCGCACTGATACCGGAGATTATTCCTTCGAACGTGTTCGGCGGAGCCATTGGCCTGATCAATGCCTGTGGCGCCCTGGGGGCCTTTGTCGGCTCCTGGATCGTGGGCTACCTGATCGGCCTTACCGGCAATCCGGGGGCGGCGTATATCTTTATGACGGCCGGGGTGCTGTCTTCGGCATTGCTGATGGCCTGGGTGAAAGTGCTGCGCTAGACATATCCAGCTTTGAGAGTGTTTCTCAAAGGGGTGACAGCGAAACAGGGAATGTTATACAGTATCGGTACTTTATAACATTCCCTTGCCAGCGACCCTTCAATGACCCTCCCTACTCCCCCCTTGAATCAGCGCCTGCTGTCCATCGATGCCCTACGGGGCCTGGTTATCCTCTTTATGCTGCTGGACCACGTGCGCGAGACATTCTTCCTGCACCGGCAAGTAGCCGACCCGATGAATATCGAGATCACCGACCCTGCACTGTTCTTCAGCCGTACCCTGGCCCATCTGTGTGCGCCGGTATTTGTCTTGCTGACCGGCCTGTCGGCGTATCTGTATGGCGAAAAGTATCAGGGCAAACGCGATGTTTCGGCGTTCCTGTTCAAGCGCGGGCTGTTTCTGGTGCTGCTGGAGTTCACTCTGGTCAACTTCGCCTGGACTTTCCAGTTGCCGCCGTCGGTGATCTACATGCAGGTCATCTGGGCCATTGGCGTCAGCATGATCGCGCTTGCCGCCCTGGTGTGGCTGCCACGCCCGGTTTTGCTGATACTTGGCCTGGGAATCATCGCCGGGCACAATCTGCTGGATAACCTGCATTTTGCGGCGGGGTCGATGATGCATGTGCCCTGGGCGATTTTGCATGATCGCGGCTGGATTGAAGTGGGCGACAGCTTGCGCATGCGCACGTCCTATCCGGTGTTGCCGTGGATCGGCGTGATTGCTCTGGGTTATTGCCTGGGCCCCTGGTTCACCCGCTCCACCCCACCAGCCCTGCGCCAGCGCTATCTGTTGCTGGCGGGCAGTGGCGCCCTGCTCGGCTTTATGCTGCTGCGTTTGTTCAATGGCTATGGCGAAGCCCCCTGGGCAAGCCATGACTCCGCCATGCACAGCGTGATGAGTTTTTTCAATATCACTAAATACCCGCCTTCGCTGTTGTTTCTCGCCTTGACCCTGGGTGTGGGCCTGTTGCTGTTGCTGACGTTTGAGCGGGCACAACAGCGCAAGTGGATCAGCACCCTGGCCGTGTTTGGCGCAGCCCCGATGTTTTTCTATCTGTTGCATCTGTATGCACTCAAAGTGCTGTACCTGGCCAGTGTTGCCCTGTTTGGCTTGAATCAGGGCAACTATTTCGGTTTCGACAGTATCGGGGCGGTGTGGTTAACGGCCGTGCTGCTGGCCATTTCGTTGTATTTGCCGGTGCGCTGGTTCGCCAGCTTAAAAGCCCGCCGGCGGGATATCACCTGGCTCAAGTATTTCTGATTCTGACGGCGCCCCCCTTTGCCCAACAGGATCGATTATCATCTCGCCGCCGGTCCCCCCTAGCGGGGGGTTAAAAGGGAATCCGCAGTGCTTTTACAGCACCCAACGGAACTGCCCCCGCAACTGTAGATGACGAGCCTGCTCCAAGATTGCCACTGGGATACCCCCCGGGAAGGCTGGAGCAAGCGATGACCCATCAGTCAGGAGACCTGCCGGCAAAGTCCACAAACTAACCGGCGGGGTGTCCGGGGAGGCATCCTGCTTTGTACTGTTGCTGCAGCAGTACCCGATGATGCATTCCCGTCCGTGCACCTGTGCCCCGTGTACGATCAAATGGAGATTGCATCATGCTGTTGCACCGCGTTGTTACGCTCATGGTCACGCTGGCCTTGCCGGCCCTGGCCCATGCGACCCCCACGCAATACCCCCTGACCCTGCAGAACTGCGCCACCCCGCTGACGTTTGAGCATGCCCCCAAAAGCGCGGTAACCATTGGCCAGGCCGGCACCGAAATGCTCTATGCCCTGGGCCTTGGTGACAGGCTGGTGGGTACTTCTTTGTGGTTCAACGATGTCCCCGTGCAATACAAGGCACAGAACGACAAGGTTGAGCGCCTGGCCGACAATGACCCGAGCTTTGAAGCCGTCATTGGGAAACGCCCGGAGCTGGTGGTCGTGCAGCTGGAGTGGATGGTGGGGCCGCAGGGTGTGGTGGGCACCCGCGAGCAGTTTCACGAACTGAAGATACCGACTTACCTGATGCCTTCTGACTGCGAGGGCAAAGACAACCTGGTTGGCGCCGACGGCACGCGCATGCAGCCATTCAGTATCGACACTGTCTACAAGAGCATCAGCCAGCTGGCAGAGATCTTCGATGTGCAGGCGCGCGGTGAACAACTGAACAACCAGCTCAAGGCGAGCCTGGAAAAATCCATTGCCTCGCTCAAGGGCAAGGACCTGAGCGCCACCAGTGCGCTGTTCTGGTTCTCCAGTGCGGACATGGATATCGACCCATATGTTGCCGGGCGCAAGGGTATCCCCGACTTTATGCTCAACACCCTGGGCGTGCGCAATGTGGTGGAGTCCGATGAAGAATGGCCAACTGTCGGCTGGGAAACCCTGGCCAAGGCCAACCCGACATTTTTGGTCATCGCGCGCATGGATCGCCGACGCTTCCCGGCGGATGACGTCGAGAAAAAACTTGAATTCCTGCGTACCGACCCGGTAACCCGCAATATGGATGCCGTGAAAAACAACCGCATCATTGTCCTCGATGCCCACGGGATGCAGGCCAGCCTGCGCCTGTTCGACGGCATCGAAACACTCGCAACTGCGATCAGCCGCCACGACCTGCCTAAATGACTGCACGGTTGATCACTGCCTTCGCCGCCTGTATAGCACTGCTGCTGGCTGTACTCGCCGGGGTCGCTATCGGTGAAACTCCGATCGCACCCGATGTGGTGCTGCAGGTACTGGCCAACAAACTGTGGGGCGCCGGGCATGCACTGGACCCGATCGACGAAGGCATTGTCTGGAACTATCGCCTGACCCGAGCCCTGGTGGCCGCAGCCTGCGGTGCGGGGCTGGCCATCTGCGGCGTGGTATTGCAGTCCTTGCTGCGCAACCCGCTGGCCGACCCCTACCTGCTGGGCATTTCTGCCGGGGCGTCCACAGGTGCCGTTGTGGTCGCGGTGCTTGGCCTGGGCGCCGGGGCCATTTCACTGTCGGCCGGGGCCTTTGCCGGGGCGATTTGCGCCTTTGCCCTGGTTATTCTGCTGGCACGGGCCAGCGGGCCCTCCGGTGTAAGTGCCCAGATCATCCTGGCAGGCATTGCCGGTTCTCAGTTGTTCAACGCAATCACTGCCTTCCTGATCACCAAATCGGCCAGTTCCGAGCAGGCTCGCGGGATCATGTTCTGGTTGCTGGGCAATCTCAGTGGCGTGCGCTGGCCTTCGGTATGGCTGGCAGTGCCTGTAGCGGTGCTGGGGCTGGTGGTGTGCCTGTGGCATCGACGGGCGCTGGATGCATTCACCTTTGGTGCGGACTCTGCGGCCTCATTGGGTATCCCGGTGCGCCGGGTGCAGCTATTGCTGATCAGTTGTGCGGCGCTGGTGACGGCGGTGATGGTGTCGATTGTAGGCTCCATCGGTTTTGTCGGGCTGGTCATTCCCCACGCCGTGCGCTTGCTGGCCGGTACCGGGCATGGCCGCCTGCTGCCCGTCAGCGCCCTGGGCGGGGCCTTGTTCCTGATTGCCGCCGATGTGCTGTCACGCACCTTGATAAAAGGCCAGGTGATTCCCGTCGGCGTGGTCACTGCCCTGGTGGGCGCGCCCGTATTTGCGCTGATCCTGATCGGCCGGAGACATGCACGATGACGGTACTGAGTTGTAGCAACCTGAGTTACCGCGTGGGTGATGCCCAGCTGTTGCAGGGCATCACCCTCAGTGTGCAGCGCGGCGAAACCCTGGGGATAGTCGGGCCCAACGGCTCCGGCAAGTCCACATTGCTCAAGCTGCTGGCCAACCTGCGGGTGCCCGGCCAGGGCCAGGTTTTACTGCACGGGCAAGCGCTGCGCAAAATGAGCCAGCGCAACATTGCGCAAACCCTGGCGGTGGTCGAGCAGCATGCCGACACCCACGACAGCATTGGCGTTTTTGATGCCGTCGCGCTGGGCCGTACACCCTGGCTGTCGGCGCTAAGCCCGTGGTCAGCCGGGGACACGGCCATTGTCGAGCAGGCACTGGCCGATGTGGATGCTACGCATCTGCGCAACCGTACCTGGCGCGGGCTCTCGGGTGGTGAGCGACAACGCGTGCATATCGCCCGGGCCCTGGCCCAGCGCCCGCAAATCCTGTTGCTGGATGAGCCCGCCAATCATCTGGATATCCAGCATCAGCTGGCCATATTAAAAACCATACATGCCCTGCCCGTGACCACCCTGATCGCCATGCACGACCTCAATCAGGCCCTGAGCTGTGATCGCCTGGCGATTCTTGAACGTGGCCGCTTGATGGCGCTTGGTAAACCCCTTGAAGTCCTGACCACGCAACGGCTGCAGAGCACATTCGGGGTACAGGCGCATTACCTGACTGACCCTTTTGACGGCGCGCAGATCCTGCGTATGTGCGTTTGAATACTATTTAAGAGAGCCACCCATGCGTATTTCATCCCTTACCCTGCTGCTGACCACTGCCCTGCTCTGTACTTCGGCACTGGCACAAACCCACGAAGTGAAAATGCTCACCCGCAGTGCCACGGCCGGTATGGTCTATGAACCGGATTACCTGCAGATCGCCCCCGGCGACACGGTCAGGTTCATCCCCACACAAAGCGGCCACAATGCGGCCACACTGCCCGGACTGCTGCCTGAAGGTGCGCAACCGTTCAAGGGCAAGATCAACCAGGAGGTAGAGCAAACCTTCAGCGTGCCCGGCCTCTACGGCATTCAATGCACCCCGCACCTGGCCATGGGCATGGTCATGCTGATTCAGGTGGGCGAACCTTCTGCCGAGCCCCCGGTGCTGCCCGCCACGTTACCCAAACGCGCACTGGACCGTTTGACTGCTGCACTGCAACAGCAGCAGGTGGCGAAATGAGTGCCGTGGGTACGCGCTCCGCGATCCTGATCGCCCTCGCCAGCCCCCTGGCCGTGGCGGAGTCGGCCCAGGAGCAAGCCAAGGGCTTTATTGAAGACAGCACCTGGAGTGTGGTCAACCGTACGGTCTACGACAGCCGTGAGTATCGCCACGGAGCCAGCAACAGCGGCGCACGCAATGCCTATAAATCGCGCTCCGATCGCAATGGCTATGCCGAAGAGTGGGCCTACGGCTTGATGGGCACCTTGCAATCAGGCTTTACCCAGGGCCTGATCGGTGTCGGGGTGGATGCCCACGCCTATATGGGCCTCAAGCTGGACAGTGGCGGCGGTCGCGCCGGCAAGGCCCGCCTGCTTGGGCTGGACAACGACGGCTACCCCAAGGACAACTACGGCCGGGGTGGCGTGGCGCTCAAGCTGCGTATGTCAAACACGGTGCTGTCCTGGGGCGAGCAGCGGGTCAAGACCCCGGTGTTCAGCTCATCCGACAGCCGCTTGCTGCCGGAAACGGCCACGGGGGTGTTCCTCACCAGCAACGAGTTCAATGCCCTTAAAATGGTCGGTGGGCATTTCACCGAAAGCACCGACCGCAATGCCAGCAGCCACAATCAGGGCTTTGTGGTCAATTATTCCAATGGCCCCAAAGGCAATGCATTCGACCTGGCCGGGCTGGTGTATACCTCGAGCAAAAACCTCAGCGCCAGCCTTTACACCTCGCGCTACGAAGACACCTGGAACCAGCATTACCTGGGCGCCGTCTTCAGCCACGCGCTGGATGAAAACCGCTCGCTGTCGCTGAACCTCAACCTGTACCGCACGACCGATGAAGGCAAGGCGCTGTCGGGCAATATCGATAACACCACCTGGAGTTTGCTGAGCACCTATGCCCAGGGCCCGCACAGTTTCAGCGTGGGCTATCAGAAAGTGCATGGCAACACGCCATTTGATTATGTGACACGGGGCGCGATTTTCCTGACCAATGCGGTCCAGCTATCTGACTTCAACGCACCTAACGAACAATCATGGCAAGCGCGTTACGACCTGGCGATGACACCCTGGGGTATGCCGGGGCTGGTGTTCAGCGCAGCGTATGTGCGAGGTAGCCAGATTGACGGCAGCCATGTGGATCCGCGGGGCGGCTATGCGTACCTGGGCTATGGCAAAGGCGGAAAGCACTGGGAACGGGATCTCGAAGCGCGCTATGTGGTGCAGAGCGGTGCAGCCAAGGGCACCATCATGTCATTGCGACATAATGTCCATCGCGGCAATACCGCACAGGCCGAACTGGATGCGGACCAGATACGCCTGGCGGTCGAATACCCGCTGACGGGCCGGTTTTAGGTAAACCAACCGTAGCAGCTGCCGAAGGAACGAGGCTGCTGCTACGGCGTTTAACTGCGAATCAGTGCATCGAACCATGATCGTGGTGCATCGGCATGCTATTGAGTGCACGCGCCTCGGCCTTCACCTCAATCTGTTCCTTGACCCCTTTGCTGTCTTCAACAATAAGGGTCAAAGGTACCTGGTCACCGGCTTTGACCTGATTGACCAGGTCAATCAGCATCACATGGTAGCCCTCAGGTTCGATGGCCACGCCCTTGCCCGCCGGTAGCGCTACCGATGTCACTGGCTGCATGCTCATCACGTCGTTTTGCATCTTCGATTCGTGGATCTGTACGGTCTTGGCTACCGGAGAACGGACTTCAACCAGCTTGCTGTCGGTGCTCGAAGTAATGTGCATAAAGGCACCGGTCGAAGGCTGACCGGCCACGGTGGCGCGCACCCAGGCATCATCAACAACGGTTTGCGCAGAAACGTGCAGGCTCATGCCCAGCAGTGACAACAGTAGATACTTAACAGGCTTCATAGGGTTGGCTCATTCCAAAGTGCACAGGATTAGCAGACTGACATCACGGTGAGCAGGTCTTCGGCACACTGCTTGGCTGACAGTGAAGGCGACAGGCCAAGACGCAACACACCACGGGAATCGAAAACGAAACTGGTTGCGGTGTGAGACAGGGTGTAAGAGTCACCGGTAGGGATCTTCTCGTAAAACACCTTGAATTCCTTGGCCGTAGCCGCGGTTTCTTCCAGGGTGCCGGACAAGGCAATAAAGCTCGGGTCAAAGGCTTTTACATAGGCATCAAGCATCGCCGGCTTGTCGCGCTCCGGGTCCAGGGTGATAAACACCACCTGCAAGCGGTCGCCGTCGGGGCCCATCATTTTCTTCGCCTGGGCGGCACGGGCCAGGGCGGTCGGGCACACGGCCGGGCACTGGGTAAAGCCGAAGAAAATCATCGGCATCATCCCGCGAAAACTACCCAGCATCATCTCGTTGCCTTGAGCATCCCTGAGCTTGAACTTGCGCCCGAGGATTTCATTGCTGAGGTCTTTGCCGTACTTGTATGACAAACCGCTGCCAGGGTCGCAACCTGCGATCAAGCCCAGGCTGAGCAAGCCAAGACCGGTGACTACGCGGCGGCGAGTCAGTAAATCATTCATGTCAGGTTCCTTTAAGCGGCCTTTTCCAACGGAAAAGGCCTTTAACCTGCGTATTATCAGGCAGGTGTGTACGCTGCCCGATGCCAGGAGTGACCGGCTTGGCGCGCACGATTGCTGTGGGGTAGACGTGTTGCATGGGCGCAGAATTTACCACTGTCGCTAGGCTGTCGCACGGCAGTCACGCCCCTCAATGGTGCACTACAGCGCCGGCAGCCTGTAAAACCGGGGGATGCAGCAATGCCTGCGACAAATCGACACAGGCATGATTTCTGGCGGATTCAGCGCTTTGCACTATGGGCAATCACCTGTCGCACCGTTATAAACAGCAACGCAGACAACACGGCATACAGGCCAAAGAGCCAGGCCGCAGCATTGGCGGCACCCTCCACGCCACCCGGAGCGGATAAACCGGCCATATTGGCAATCATCCCCGCCAGTGCCGCGCCAATCGCCGTGGCAATCAGTTGCACGGTGGTAATGGACGCACCGGCAATGTCCTTTTCGCTTTCAGGCACATTGGCCAGTACTCGGGTAAGCAGATGCGGCCACGCCAGCCCGATCCCTGTACCGACGCCGATCATTGCCAGGGAAACGCCGGTCAGGCTGATCAATGAACTGCCGCTTTGCGGCACACAGACAGCCGCCAGTGCCAGCCCAGACACCACAAATACGGGGCCGCAGCAGATTGCCCGGTTGGCAGATGCCAGCGCCATGCCGCTGCTGTAAAGCGCACCAAGGGTCCAGCCGCCCGCCATCAGTGCTGCAATATAGCCCGCCACCAGCGGGGTTTGCAGATGCAAAACCTGCAAGAAGTACGGTACAAACACTTCGCTGGTCATGCCAATGACCATCAGGCTCATCGACAGATAGATCGGCAATAGCGCACTGCCAGGGCTCAGGCTGTGCTTGGGCAACATGCGGTGCCTGTCGCTGCTTTCAACACGGTACACGGCATACAGCAGTACCAGCCCGATCACCAGCCCAAGCGCGTTATACAGCGGCGATGGCTTGATGCTGCCCAGGGCAATCGCCATCACCACGCCAGTCAACAGCAACAGTTGCAGCCAGGGCAAGACCAGACGAGGTGATGCCTCGGCGCTTTTTCCGGGCAGCATGGCCCAGGCCAGCAGCATAAACAGCAGGGTCACCGGGATCAGTGCCCAGAATGCTGCACGCCAGGCATCGTACTGCGCAAACACCCCGCCAACGGCCGGGCCAATCAAGGTCGCGGCGCCCCACATTCCTGAAATCAGGGCCATTGCCCTTGGCCACAGGGTTTGGTTGAACACCAGTCGGATCATTGAATATGGCAGGGCAAACAACAGTCCGCCGCCAAGGCCTTGAATGGTGCGCCCCAACACCAGCACGGCCATGTCAGGGGCGCTGCTGCACACCCCGCAACCCAGCGCAAAGACCAGCCCGGCGAGGCTATACGCGAGCCTGGGGCCAAGGGCCGACAGGCATTTGGCCGACACTACCGAGCCAATGATCGAGGCCACCACAAACAGTGTGGTGTTCCAGGCGTAGTAATCCAGCCCGCCGATATCCTTGACCACCGAGGGCAAGATGGTTGTCACCAGATACACGTTGATGGCATGCAACGCCACTCCGCCTGCCAGTGCCACCGATCGCAGCCCGTTGCGGCCCCATAGCAATGCCGACCATCCCGATGCCGTTGTCATTTCCCTTCCTTGAGTTCCATTTCGATGCAATCAGCCTATTATAAAAGCAAATGCTTTGGTAATTATTTATCCTCCAGGCGGTATGATCCCCCCATAAACCTCATTACCCTGATGGCTTTGTTCTATGCTCGCGACTGACTCCCCTGATGCTGCACGCAACAACGGTGCCACTGCCGAGCGGATCCTGTTTCTGCTGAAAACCCGCGGGCCGCTGAAAACCGCGGATCTTGGGGCAATGCTCGATATCACCCCGGAAGCTGCGCGCCAGCAGGTCCAGAAGCTGGTAGACGGCGCCATGATCGTTGGCTGCCTGATGCCGCCGGTTGGGGCCGGGCGCCCTTCGCAAAAATGGGTGTTGACCGATGCCGCTCAAGCCAGATTCCCCAATACCCATGCGCAGCTCACGGCGCAGTTGATTGATTCAATCAAGCTGATCTACGGCAATGAAGGGATCGACAAAGTGGTCGAGAGCATGGAACTGGCCAATACCCGCGAATACGTTGCAGCCTGTGAGCAAGGGCGAAACCTGCAAGAGAAAGTTCAGGTGCTGGTGGCCATACGCGACAGCGCCGGGTATATGGCGAGCATGGAAGCTGAAGGCGAGAACTGGCTGATCATCGAAAATCACTGCCCGATCTGTGTTGCAGCGCAGCAATGCCAGGGCTTTTGCCGGGCAGAGTTGCAAGTGTTCCAGGCGGCCATCGGGGACTCGGGGCAGGTTGAGCGAACAGAACACATGATCACAGGCAGTCGCCGTTGCGTGTATCGGGTAACCCCTGCTTGACGCGCATTTTTTTCACATAGGCTTCACCTCTCCGCCACTTCCTCCCGATTAACGTGCTGGCCATAACTTACGTCGATAACAGGCGCGCAGATGGAAAGCATGGCTGGCGTTGTACCTTGCAATACCCGCACTCGAGGTGTTGAGCGCTGGGCAATACCCGGTTTGATCCTGGCTTTTGTCGTATTTTATCTTTTGCCGCTGATGAGCCACGGCTTATGGATACCTGACGAAACCCGCTATGCCCAGATCAGCCAGGAAATGCTCCATAGCGGCAACTGGGTAGCCCCACACTTTATGGGCTTGCGCTATTTCGAGAAGCCGGTTGCCGGTTACTGGATGATCGCCATCGGGCAAGCTGTATTCGGTGACAACCTGTTTGGTGTGCGGATCGCCTCGGCACTGAGTACCGGGCTGAGTGTCTGGCTGGCATGGCTGATTGCCGGGCGCCTGTGGCATGACCCGCGCAAGCGTTTTGCCAGCGCACTGCTGTATATGAGTTTTGGACTGGTGGCCGGGCAAGCCGGCTATGCCAACCTCGACCCGCAGTTCACCTTCTGGGTCAACCTCAGTCTGGTAGCACTCTGGTATGCCTTTGACAGCACCACCCGCCGCGCGCGCATCGGTGCCTGGGCCGTGCTGGGCGTGGCCTGCGGCATGGGCTTTATGACCAAGGGGTTTCTGGCCTGGTTACTGCCCGTGTTGATCGCCGCTCCCTATGCCTTGTGGCAGCGGCGCGTCAAGGAAGTGCTGAGCCATGGCCCGTTGGCGATCCTTGTCGCAGTGGCTGTCTGCCTGCCGTGGGCGCTGGCGATCCACCATCAGGAACCGGACTTCTGGCAGTTTTTTTTCTGGAACGAACACGTACGCCGTTTCAGCGCGGCCGATGCACAACATACCCAACCCTGGTGGTTCTACCTGCCGATCCTGTTGGCCGCCAGCCTGCCCTGGGCGGCCTTGCTGCCGAAAACCCTGATGGATGCCTGGAAACACAAGCGCCAACCTGCGATCGGCTTTCTGCTGTTGTGGATGCTGCTGCCACTGGCCATCTTCAGCATGAGCAAGGGCAAGCTGCCCACCTACATCATGCCGTGCCTGCTGCCTTTGGCGCTGCTGATGGGCCGAGCCGTGGTTTCATGGATTGAACAGGCAAAGGGCCGCACCCTGCGTATCAACGGCCTGTTGAATGTGCTATTGGCGGTTGCCGGCCTGGTTGGACTGGCTTACCTGCAATTCAGTCGCCCGGTGTATGAGAACACCGAGGTGTTCAGCCTGTCTCTGGCCTATATCGTGTTGCTGGGCTGGCTGCTTAGCAACGCCCTGCAAGCCCTACGCCCGCTGCTGCTGTGGGCAGCACCTGCGATGGGCATGGGTGTGCTGGTGGCGCTGTTGCCCGCTGCGATGCCGGGAGTGATCATCAACAGCAAAATGCCCGATCAGTTTATTGCCGAGCATGTACAGGAACTGAGTCAGGCCCGCACGCTGCTCAGCAATGACCTGGGCGCGGCATCGGCCCTGTCCTGGCGCCTGGGTCGGCCTGATATCACGCTCTATAACAGCACCGGAGAGCTTAAATATGGTTTGGGTTATGCCGATTCAGCCGGGCGTCAGGTTGATATGGATAGCATCGATCGCTGGATGAAGGAGGCACGTTTACGCGGCTCGGTCGGCGTGGTCATGCGCGCTCATTCGGCACTGGAAACCCACGAAGTCGAGCTGCTGCCGCTGGGTGGCAAGCGCTACGAACGCGGTGATCTCGCGATTTTCATCTTTCCCAAGGTTCAGCCTGAATGACTCTGATCAAACGCTGGAACAGCGAGCAAAAAGGCTTGCTGGTGTTGTTGGCCGTATCTGCCCTGCTCTTGTTGCTGGGCCTGGGTTCACGGGAGCTCTGGGGCCCGGAAACCCGCTGGGCCAATATCGCCCTGCAGATGCTGCAGAGCGGTGATTACCTGGATCCTTATCTGAAAGGCTCGCCCTACTACGACAAGCCCCTGCCCTCGTACTGGCTGATCACGGCAACCGCAAGCTTGATGGGTGGCCTGGGCAACTGGTCCTTGCGCCTGTCATCCGTTATTGCCGCCTGGCTAAGCGTGTGGCTGGTGTACCTGCTCGGCGAGCAGTTGTTTCGCAAGGGCACCGGGCTGATCGCTGGCTGGATGCTGGCCACGACCTTCTACTTTGTATTCTGGGCGCGGGTGGCCACGGCGGACATCCTTACGGTGTTCGGCTTGCTGGCGGCAGTCTGGTGGTACTGGCGCGGCCCCGATGACACCCGTCTGAGCCGGTACTGTGTGTTTTTCCTGTTGCTGTCCCTGACCTCGCTGCTCAAGGGGCTGATCGGTTTTATCCTGCCAGGGCTGGTGCTGTTGCCTCATCTGCTAAGTGAACAACGCTGGAAGCGTCATCTGAACCTGCGTTTGCTCCTCGCCCTGGTGGTTGCCGGGGCCGTATATATGCTGCCCTTCGTGCTGTCCCACCTGTATGGCGCGCCCACCTATGGCGAAAGCGGGCTGGAACTGGTGCTACGTGAAAACGTGGTGCGGTTCTTCAACCCCTTTGACCATATGGGGCCGATCTACACCTACCTGATCTACTTGCCGGCCTACACCCTGCCCTGGGCACCATTCTGGATGATCGGGCTGTGGGTGGCCGTACGTCAATGGCGGCATATCGAGCCCAATACGCGGTGGCTGGTGTGGGGGCTGGGTTTGCTGTTTGTATTTTTCACCGCCAGCGGCAGCCGGCGCAGTTATTACGTGTTGCCGCTGGTGCCGTTGGCCCAGCTGCTGGCGGCCTGGTGGGTGACCCAGCGCATGGCGCAAGGCAAAACCAACCCGCGCCGCTGGAACATCGGTTTCGGCATGAGTGCGACGTTACTGCTGTTGGTGCTGGGGGTGTTCTATCCGTGGTCCAACGGCGGCGGCGGGGTTATCCAGTTTGGCCAGGATGTGAAAGCGCGGGCCAGCCAGCAGGCGCCCTGGGATCAGTGGCGCATGGTGATGATTGATGTCGACAACAAACTGCCCATGTATGTGCAGAATGAAGGCGAGCCGTTCTTCTATATCGACCAGAGCCAGGATTACCCTCGCGATGGCGACAGTGCCGGGTTAATGGCCTGGCTGGACAAAACCAGCGGCCAGCATTTCAACCCGCAACGTACGCTGATTTTTGCCCAGTACCGCAGTGGCGATCCCCTGCCCCTTGGCTACTTGAGCATGGATCACCAGACCCTCACCAGCCAGCCGGACAATGGCGACCGGTTGTTGCACAAACGCGAAGGTGGCAGCGTGGTGTATATCCCGCAATTACCCTGACCATACCCTGTGGGAGCGGGCTTGCTCGCGATAGAAGCGACGCACCTGTCACGGCGCGTCGATGCAATCGCGAGCAAGCTCGCTCCCACCGGTACTCAGAGAATTCGGTAGAGCAGGCGTTCGATCCGTACCCGGCTTACGCGACGCAGGAACTTGGCCACCGCTGGCGGATAATCAGCCAGGGTTTCCAGGTCCTTGAAGTTGTCGATACGTTGCGTATGGGCAAAGATAGCCTCCAGCTCCTTGCTGCGCGGCTCCAGCAACTCACGGCGTGGGTCGTCGATCAACAGGCCGTTTTCCAGATCCAGGCGGAATGCCCGTGGATTGAGGTTATTGCCGGTCAGCAAGGTGTAGCGGTCATCCACCCACATGCCTTTAAGGTGGTAGGTGTTGTCACCTTCGCGCCACAGATGCAGGTTCAACAGACCGTTGTCGATCATGCGCTGATGGCTCTTGGCGAAGCGGCGCAGGCTCAGCTCATACAGATACGGCAGCGCTGCGATAACCCGAAACGGTTCGCTCGGCGGGATATAGAAGTCGTTGGCGGTCTTGTCGCCCACCACGATATCAATCCGCACTCCACGTTCCAGAGCCCGGTTGATTTCACGAGTCACCGGCAATGGCAGGTTGAAGTACGGGGTGCAGATGGTCAGCTGTTGCTGGCTGCTGGCGATCAGTTCACAAATAACCCGGCTCAGCTGATTGTTTTTACCCACCCCCAGTAGCGGGCTGACCGACAGGCCAAAGTGGCCGACAGTCCCGGCGCTGGTATCGTAGCTGGCTTTTTTAAGGTGGCTGCGAAAGTCCCCGATAGCGCTGCGCAGGCTGCGAGTGGTAGGCAACGTGGGCAGGTCGAGGCGATGCACGGCCTTGCTCTCGATCAGATCATGCTGGACAAAGTGCTGCATGCTGTCAGCCAGCGGTTTGTTGTGCAGCAGGTGGTAACGGTCGAAGCGATACTTGTCGAGCTTGTGCAGGTACACGTTGTTCAGGCTTGCACCGCTGTAGATCACGCAGTCATCCACGATAAAGCCCTTGAGATGCAGCACCCCGAACAGTTCGCGGGTCTGCACCGGCACGCCATAAATCGGCACTTGGGTGTCGTGGGCTGCGGTTTGTGCCTGATACCAGGCCGCGTTGCCGGGCTGTTTGCCTGCACCGATCAACCCGCGCTGGGCGCGCAGCCAGTCAACCACCACGGCAATTTCCAGCTCGGGGCGCGCGGCCTTGGCGGCGTGCAGGGCATCGAGGATCTCCTGCCCGGCTTCGTCCTGTTGCAGGTACAAGGCCACCAGCGTGATGCGATGGCGTGCACCTGCAATCTGCTCCAGCAGGCAGCGGCGAAAATCCGCAGGGCTGGGCAAGATGCTCAGCGCATCGGCGGACAACGGAAAGCTGCGCAGTTTAGGCAGCGAGGAGCGTTTGAAGAGCGACGGCATAGGGCTCGCTAAGGGTCGAATGCGAAGAGCCGCAAAGCTTACACGATTCTGTGATGTGTAGCCTCAATGCGGGAGCTGGCTTGCCTGCGATGCAAACGACGCGGTCGGTCTGGCAAACCACAGCGATGCTTTCGCGAGCAAGCCTGCTCCCACAGGGGGGTATTTAACCCCGGGCCAGGATCAGCAACCGCGCAATATCCCGCGCCCGGTCGGTGAGCAATGGCGCTGCCCGGGCGCAGGCGTCCTGCAGAGTCATCGGGCCGCTGGCAATTGCAAATGCCGCGTTAATGCCGTGCTCATACAGCGCCTGATACCCCTCGCCCAACGTGCCGGCCAATACCACCACCGGGACCCCTTCAGCGCGGGCGATGCTCGCCACGCCAAAGGGGGTTTTGCCGCGCAGGGTCTGGGCATCGAAACGGCCTTCACCGGTGATCACCAGGTCAGCGCCCTTCACCGCTTCTGCCAACCCTACAAGCTCGGCCACTACTTCAACCCCGGCGCGAAACTGCGCGCCGAAGAACGCCTTGGCAGCAAACCCCAGCCCGCCGGCAGCGCCCGAGCCCGGCTCGTGGCGCACATCCTTGGGCAGCACGTTTGCACAGTGATCGGCAAAGTGCCCCAGCGCCTGATCCAGCAAGCGCACCTGTTCGGCGGATGCGCCTTTTTGCGGGCCGAAGATTGCCGAAGCACCGTGTTCGCCACACAGCGGGTTGTTGACGTCGGCGGCAATTTCAAAGCGTACTTCGGCCAGGCGCGGGTCCAGGTCTGACAGTTCGATACGCGCCACATGGGCCAGCGCCAGGCCGCCCCGCGGCAGGTGATTGCCCTGGGCATCGAACAAGCCCAGACCCAGGGCCTGCAACGCGCCTGCCCCGGCGTCGTTGGTTGCACTGCCGCCGATAGCCAGGATCACCCTGCGGGCACCGGCGTCCAGGGCAGCCTTGATCAGTTCGCCAGTACCGAAGGTGCTGGTGATGCAGGCATTGCGCTGCTCCGGCTTGAGCAGTTGCAGGCCGCTGGCTTCGGCCATTTCGATGATGGCTGTGTGGCTGTCCGGCAGCCAGCCCCAATGGGCCTCGACCGGCGCGCCCAGAGGGCCTTGCACATGATTGCGGCGCAACTGGCCATTACCGGCGGCGACAATCGCTTCGACCGTGCCTTCACCACCATCGGCCATCGGGCATTTGACCAACTGCGCGTGGGGCATGGCATCAGCCAGACCGGCAGCGATCGCATCGGCGACTTTTTCGGCACTCAGACTGTCTTTGAACGAGTCGGGGGCAATCACGATTTTCATGGGGCGCATCTCCAGTTCTTATGCCATCCATGCTGCCAGTAACCGGGCATAAACACGCCAGTCGGGCGCACAAGCAATCACGGGCTTTGTTGTTCATTTGGACAATGCTCAGCTCTGGGGCAGTAACTGCACCCCCAGATAAAGAGCCAGCATGCCATTGAGGCTCAAGGGGTCGACGCCGCTCAATTCCGCGATGCGCTCCATCCGATAACGCAGGCTGTTGCGATGAATCCCCAGTGCATCGGCGCAGGCCTGGCTCTGGCCGTCGTGCTCGCACCAACTGCGCAGTGTGGTAATCAATTGGCCATTGGCGTCCTTGGCCACTACTTTGTGCAGCGGGCCGAGCAGTTCTTCCAATGCATCATCATTGCGATGGCGCCACAACATTACCGGCAAGCGATAGCGATCAAGGGTTAACAACCGGGTGTGCGGTAGCACATCACGGCCATAGGCCAGCAAATCCCCCACCCGGCGGTAACAGCGGCGCAACCCCTTGAGCGCATCGGCCTGCCCGCCCGCAGCAATGCGCAATACCTGCCAGCCTTGGCCGTCGAGCCTCTCCAGCAAACGCAGATCATCCAGTGCAGCGGTTGCAGGGCGGCACCACAGCAGGGACCCGGTTGCCGGGCACACACACCAGCTGTCCGGGTAGCGTGATTGCAACCAGGCACTCAAAGCCTCGGCACTTTGTCCCTTGCCCAGCTCGAACAGATAGGGGATGCGAGACAGCTGCGGCTTGAGCCCCAGCTGCTGGGCCTCATCAATCAGGCGCGGGGAGTCACCGCCCTCGCTGAGCAGCAAAGCCACCAAGTCATCACAACGCTGGCGTCGCCATTGTTGCTCGGCCTGCTGAAAGCGCTGGCCCACCAGCATTTCAGCGGTCATACGCACCAGTTCGGCATAGGTGCGCAGCAGCTCGGGCTCGCCAGTCAGGCCCAGCACCCCGATCAGTCGCTGGTCGAGCAGCAGTGGCAAGTTGATACCCGGCTGCACGCCCTTAAGGCATTTGGCCGTTTGTGCGTCGATTTCCACCACCCGTCCATTGGCCAGCACCAATTGCGCCCCTTCGTGCCGGGTATTGATACGCTCGGGCTCGCCACTGCCCAGGATCAGGCCCTGGCTGTCCATAACGTTTACGTTGTAAGGCAAAATGGCCATCGCACGGTCAACGATGTCCTGCGCCAAATCGTGGTCCAGTTCAAACATGGGGTGACTATCCTTGGGTACATTTGTTCACGGGCACAGAGCGCTTGGCGAAATGCTGTGCGACAGCACAAAGACAGCAGCGTTGTGGTGACCGAGACTCAAGCTGCGGTCAACGTTACCCCTGGATCGTGAAAAAACATAATAAAGAGAGACATAAGATGTCACAGAGCGCCACCGCATCGCTGATCAGCGATGACGATAAAAACGCCATCTACAAACGCATCACACTGCGCTTGATTCCGTTTATTTTTATCTGCTATCTGTTCAATTACCTCGACCGGGTAAACGTTGGCTTTGCCAAATTACAGATGCTTGACGCCCTCAAGTTCAGCGAAACGGTCTACGGCCTGGGTGCCGGGATCTTCTTTATCGGCTACGTCTTGTGTGGCGTACCGAGCAATCTGGCCCTGACCCGATTCGGCCCCAGGCGCTGGATTGCAGTGATGATGATCAGTTGGGGCACACTGTCGACCTGCCTGATGTTTGTCACCACGCCTACTGGCTTCTATACCCTACGCCTGCTGACCGGCGCGGCTGAAGCGGGCTTTTTCCCGGGCGTGGTGCTGTATCTGTCGCAGTGGTTCCCGACGTTTCGTCGTGGCCGGATCATGGCGCTGTTCATGTGTGCCATTCCTGTTTCGGGCTTGATCGGTGGGCCGTTCTTCGGCTGGATCCTCAGCCACTTCGCTGCAGGCCAGGGCGGCCTTGCCGGCTGGCAGTGGATGTTCCTGCTGCAAGGCGTGCCTACAGTGTTGCTGGGCGGCCTGGCGATCTACCTGCTAAGTGACAGTTTTGCCAACGCCAAATGGCTGGGTGCCCACGAGCGGGCCGTACTGGAAGCCGACCATCGCCTGGACGCGGACAGCAAGCCGGCCTCTTCCACCGATTCGCTGCTGGCAGTGTTCAAAAACCCGGCCATCTGGGCCTTTGGCCTGATTTACTTCTGCATCCAGAGTGGCGTGTACGCGATCAACTTCTGGCTGCCGTCGATCATCAAGAACCTGGGTTTCAGCGACACCCTGGTGATTGGCTGGATCAGCGCCATTCCCTACCTGCTGGCAGCGGTATTTATGCTGCTGGTCGGGCGCTCGGCAGACCTGCACAAAGAGCGGCGCTGGCACCTGGTGGTGCCGATGCTGATGGGTGCGCTGGGGCTGGTGATTGCGGTGAATTTCGCCACCCAGCCGGCCATAGCGATTCTGGGCCTGACCATTGCCACCATGGGTGCACTGACCGGTTTGCCGATGTTCTGGCCGGTACCGACGGCGATGCTCAGCGCAGGGGCGGCCGCAGGCGGCCTGGCACTGATCAACTCAATGGGGCAAATGGCCGGTTTCCTCAGCCCGTATCTGGTGGGTTTTGTCAAAGACGCCACCGGTTCCACTGACGTGGCGCTGTACTTGCTGGCAGCGGTCATTGTGGGTGGCAGCCTGCTGGCACTGCGCATGACCCGTGGAATCAAAAACGCATAATCAAGCACAACCTGTGGGAGCCGGGCTTGCCCGCGATGGCAACACCGCGGTCTGACAGACAGACCGCGGCGTCTGCATCGCAGGCAAACCAGCTCCCACTGATTATCTGGCGCCCACAATCAATCAAGCATTTGCCCTGCAGCTCGCAGAGCCTCAAGCTACGCACTTCTAATAATCAAAATGCGTGTTTCAACGAGGCTGTTGTGTCCAAAGGTATTGTTCTGTCTGTTATGGCATCGAGCCTGTTCGGTGTCATGTATTACTTCACATCCCTGCTCTGGCCCTTGAGCGGCGCCGAGATCTTCGGCTGGCGGATGCTCCTGACCCTGCCCTGCATGACCCTGTTCATGTGTTTTTCCGGTGATTGGCGGCTAGTGCCGGTGATTTTCTCGCGGCTGCGCCAACAACCGAAATTCCTTGCCGTGCTGTTGGCGTCCAGTGCCCTGGTGGGCGTGCAACTCTGGTTGTTTCTGTGGGCACCGCTCAACGGCCACAGCCTGGACGTTTCGCTGGGTTACTTCCTGTTGCCGCTGACCATGCTGCTCACCGGGCGCCTGGTGTATGGCGAGCAGTTGTCCCATCTGCAAAAAATCGCGGCTGCGCTGGCAACCCTGGGGGTTGCCAACGAGGTGTATCGAGTGGGTGGGTTCTCCTGGACCACATTGGTGGTGGCCATCGGGTACCCCTTGTACTTCGTGCTGCGCAAGCGCTCAGGCACCGACAACCTCGGCGGCCTGTGGGTCGACATGTTGCTGTTGATGCCGGTGGCCTGGTGGTTTGTGCAAAGCGGCGAACAAGGCTTTGATGTGGCCAGCCATCGCCCGGCACTGTACGCGCTGATTCCGGTTCTGGGAGGCATCAGTGCCCTGGCCCTGATCAGCTATATCCTCGCCAGCCGCATGCTCGCATTCAGCCTGTTTGGCCTGCTCAGTTATGTCGAACCGGTATTGCTGGTGCTGGTGGCGTTACTGCTGGGTGAAAGCATCAGCGCCGGGCAATGGCTGACCTACCTGCCGATCTGGCTGGCCGTGCTGGTGTTGATTTTTGAAGGCTTCAAGCATCTGGTACGCCAGCGCCGTTCTGTGTAAACAGTGGGAGCGAGCCTGCTCGCGAAGGCATCACTGCGATTTCCTGCAATGCTCGCGTTGCATGCTTCGCGAGCAGGCTCGCTCCCACAATCTGCCCTTTTGCACCGTAACAGCCCACCGTTAATCAGTTTTTTTCATAACACGAACGCTCGTTTAAAACGACTTTGGCCCAGTAATTGCTTAGGCTTTTGCAAGTTCAACATTCTCAACAAGAATCACTCCCAAGTAACTGGTTTAAAAGGCGTTTGCCAATGACCGCCAACAGCCTCAAGCTATGCGCCCACTCACACGAGTAACGTTGTAGATCCATTGAGGTTGTTGTGTCTAAAGGCATTGTTCTATCGATTTTGGCTTCCTGTCTGTTTGGCGTTCTGTACTGGTTCACTTCCCTTCTCTGGCCCCTCGATGGCCAGGAAATCTTCGGCTGGCGAATACTGATCTCGCTGCCCTTCATGACCCTGTTTATCTGCCTCTCTGGCGACTGGAAATGGGTTCCTATAATTTTCAATCGCTTACGCGATAAACCTCTACTGATTCCTTGTGTATTGCTCACCAGTTTCCTGGTTGGTCTGCAGCTGTGGATGTTTATGTGGGGGCCGCTCAATGGACACGGTCTGGATGTGTCGCTGGGTTACTTCCTGTTGCCCCTCACGATGATCCTCACCGGCCGCATTGTGTACGGCGAGCACCTGTCGCACCTGCAGAAAATCGCCACGGCCCTGGCCGTGGTCGGTGTGGCCAATGAGCTGTATCGCACCGGCGGCTTCTCCTGGACGACCCTGGTGGTGGCCATCGGCTACCCGATGTACTTCGTGCTGCGCAAGAAGATCGGCATCGACAACCTGGGTGGCCTCTGGCTGGACATGTTGCTGATGGTTCCGGCGTCCCTGTGGTTTGTGCTGGCAGGGCCGCATATCGACCTTGGCGAGCAACGCCAGGCACTGTATGCGCTGGTGCCTCTGATGGGCATTATCAGTGCTGCGGCAGGCTTCTCGTACATCCTGGCCAGCCGACTGCTGCCCTTCAGCTTGTTTGGCTTGCTCAGCTATGTCGAGCCGGTGCTGCTGGTCGCTGTCGCCCTGTTGCTGGGCGACAGCCTGGAAGAGGGCCAATGGCTGACCTATGGCCCTATCTGGCTCGCGGTGGTCGTGCTGATTATTGAAGGCTTGAAGCATGTGAGTCGCCAGCGACGTTCCATCTAGGTCGCAGTCTCCTTCTTCAGGCCGGCAACCAGAGCTTGAAGCGGGCGCCGCCCAGAGGCGATTGTTCGACATTCAGCGTCCCGCCCTGCGCTTGCAGGGCGCGACGACTGATAGCCAGGCCCAGGCCGAAGCCCCCGGTTGCCCGGTCGCGACTGCGATCCAGGCGGTAGAACGGCTCAAAAATTCGCTCGCGTTCCTGTTCGGGAATGCCGATGCCATCGTCATCTACCCACATCTCACAGCCTTGCGCAGTGACGCTTACACCCACCTGAATTCGTCGGTCGCAATAACGCATGGCATTGCGCAACAGGTTTTGCAGCGCCCGGGCAGTCAGGTGCGGATCAAGGGCAAAACGCTCTTGAGCACCGTGTAACAACACATCCAGCACGATTTCGGGCGCTTCGAGCTCCTCATCGAAACTGCCGAGGATGCTGTCGATAAACTCGTCCAGCGAGACCTCTACCCTTTCCGGCATCAAAGCCGGGTTTTGCAGGCGGCTGAATGACAGCAGCTCAAGCACCAGCCCATCCAGTTCGCGAATATGCCCCACCAGCACTTGCAGGCGCTCACGGCTAGCCCGGGGCAAGTCGTCGCACAAAACCAGGGCCAGGCCGAAGTCCAGGCGCGTCAATGGCGTACGCAACTCGTGGGATACCGCATTGAGCAGGTCCCGCTGCTGGTTGAGCAGGTGCTCGACATCCTGCGCCATGGCGTCGAACACCGTGGCCAGGCCGTGAATATTGGAACGTTGGGAGATCTGCGTACGCTCGCTGAGTTGCCCCTGACCGATACGTGCCGCGGTCAGTTTGAGTCGCTCCAGGTCGCGCCAGTGCGGTCGCAGCCAAAGCAGCAAGCCACCGAGCATGGCGGCACCGATCAGTACGTTGATGCTCCAATACAGCACATTCATGTCAAAGGGGTCTGGCGGCATGACCCATTCGATTGCAACCTGATCGTCCAGCGGTGAAACCACCAGCGTACGCCAGCCCCACTCGCCAATGCGCAACACGCCCTGCCCCTGCTTCAACTGCTGTTGCTCGTCGGCAGTGAACTTGGCATCGCTAATGGGCAGCAGATTGACCCGTATCGGCTGGAACTGCGTGTCGATTTCTCGGGCGAGTTCAGGCCATTGCTCAGGGGGCAGATGATGGAACTGTTTGACCAGCAAGGCCTGCATGCCCCGCGACATGTCGATGTTGTAGTTCATGAAGCGCTCATGAAACAGCGACACGATCACCCCGGGGATCAGGTAACTGGCCGTGGCAAACGTCACGATGGTCACCAGATACAGGCGTATCAGAATCTTGAGCATGGATTCAGCATTCCCATTCCGAGCGACTGAACAGGTAGCCCTTGCCCCATACGGTCTTGATCTTGCGCGCTTCGCCGGCGCAGTCATCGAACTTGCGCCGCAGCTTGGAAATGGCCACATCGACCGAGCGATCAGTACCGTTGAACTCAATGCCACGCAGACGCTGCAGAATCTGGTCACGGCTCAGCACTTCGCCGGCATGCCGGGCCAGCACCACCAGCAGGTTGTACTCGCCGCTGGACAACTCGATCATCTGCCCGCGCCAACTGACGGTGCGTTCCGACAGGTCGATGCACAGGTTGCCGATAACGATACGGTCACTGGCTACTTGCGGCTCGGCCAGGCTGCTGCGACGCAAAAGAGTGCGTACCCGGGCCAACAACACCCGTGGCTCGCAAGGTTTTGTCACATAATCCTCGGCCCCCATCTCTAGCCCCAGCACCTGATCATGGCTATCGTCGCGGGCTGTCAACATCAGGATCGGCAGGCTTGCTGACTCGGTACGGAGCAAACGGCAGACTTGCAGGCCATCAAGGCCTGGCAACATCAGGTCAAGAATGACCAGGTCAGGCGGGTTGCTTCTCGCCCTGTCACAGACTTGATCACCTCGGGCAATCACGCTGACTTGATAGCCATTGCGCTCCAGATAGCTGGCAATCAGCTCCGAAAGTGCGGCATCGTCTTCGACCAGCAAAATAGTGGGCATAATAACTGCTTACAACCGGGGGAAACCCGAAGGATATACAACCTGGCAGGGATAGCCGCATAACCTTCACACTTTTTCACACTCCCTCTACATAGCTTCACAACGCCCCTTGCGTGCTGCGCTTAGCATGCCAAACAGAAACATCCCGCATATTTCAGAAGGCACGATCGTTGAAAAAGCTCTTCGCCCCTCTATTTCTCACGGCCCTGGCCCTGGCCATCAGTGCCTGTGACAAAAGTCCGGTCGCTGAAACCCGACCTCCTTTGGCCAAAGTGCGCAGCGAAGTCATCGCTACGGCGCCGCTGTCGGTCAATAACGAATTGAGCGGGCGCGTGGTCGCCCCGCGCGTGGCGCAAGTCAGTGCCCGTGTTGCAGGCGTGGTGCTCAAGCGCGTGTACATCGAAGGCAGTGAAGTCAAACAGGGCGACGTGCTGTTTTTGATCGACCCTGCACCGTTTCAGGCCGATCTGGACAGCGCTCAGGCAGCATTGCGCAAATCCGAGGCAGTGGCCCTGCAGGCAAAACTGCAGGACCAGCGTTATGCCGAGCTGATCGGCATCAATGCCATCAGCCGCCAGGATCATGACAACGCACGGGCAGCGGCCCAGCAGGCCAACGCCGATGTGGCTGCCAACAAGGCCGCCGTCCAGCGGGCAAAACTGAACCTGGGCTATGCCACCGTGACCGCGCCGATTTCCGGGCGCATTGGCCGGGCGCTGGTTACCGAAGGTGCACTGGTTGGCCAGGGCGAGGTCACGCCAATGGCGCGCATCCAGCAACTGAACCCGATCCATGTCGACCTCACCCAGTCCACCCGCGACCTGGACAACCTGCGTGAAGCTTTCCGCGCTGGCGAATTGCAACAAGTTGGCAAGCAACAGGCCAGGGCCACCCTGATTCGTGACAATGGCAGTCTCTACCCGTTGCCGGGCAAGCTGCTGTTCACCGACGTCACCGTGGACCCGAGCACCGGGCAGATCATTCTGCGCAGCGAGTTCCCCAACCCGGACTACGACCTGTTGCCCGGCAGCTTTGTGCGGGTACGCCTGGAACAGGCCGTCAACAAGGAAGGCATCAGCGTGCCGCAACGGGCAATCCTGCGCGACAGCGCCGGCATCGCCCAGGTGCTGCTGATCGATGCCGACAACCGCGTGCAGCTGCAACCGGTACAACTGGGCGGCGCGCAGAATGATCGCTGGGCGGTCACGTCCGGGCTTAAGGCCGGTGACCGGATTGTCACTGAAGGCCTGCAACACGCCCGCCCGGGCGAACAAGTACAAATAGATGACCCGACACTTCCTCTCGCACACTCCACGGATCGGTGAGCATGCCGCAGTTCTTTATCGACCGCCCGGTCTTTGCCTGGGTCGTTGCGTTGTTCATTATGCTGGCGGGGGCTTTGGCCATCCCGCAGCTGCCCGTCGCCAAATACCCCGATGTGGCACCGCCGCAGGTCGAGGTGTACGCGATTTACCCCGGCGCCTCGGCACAAACCCTGGACGAAAGCGTAGTCAGTCTGATCGAGCAGGAGCTCAACGGTACCGACGGCCTGCTCTATTTCGAATCCCAAAGCAGCCTGGGCAGTGCCAGCATTACCGCGACGTTCAAACCCGGCACTGACCCGGAAATGGCCCAGGTGGATGTCCAGAACCGCCTTAAAGCGGTGGAATCACGCCTGCCCCAGGCGGTTATCCAGCAAGGCTTGCAGGTGGAGAAGATCTCCTCGGGCTTTCTGATGCTGGTGACCCTGACCGCCGACAGCACCAGCACGCTGGACGAGGTCGCGCTAAGCGACTACCTGGCGCGCAACGTGATGAACGAGGTCAAGCGTATCGACGGCGTCGGCAAGGCCCAGCTGTATGGTGCCGAGCGGGCCATGCGCATCTGGATCGACCCGCAGAAGCTGATCGGTTTCAACCTGACCCCAGCGGATGTCAACCAGGCCATTGCCAGCCAGAACGCCCAGGTATCGGCAGGCAGCATCGGCGACTTGCCGGGTCGTTCTACCCAGGAAATAACCGCCACGGTACTGGTCAAGGGTCAGCTCTCAACCCCGCAAGAGTTTGCCGATATTGTCCTGCGCGCCAACCCGGACGGTTCAACCGTGCGCGTCAGCGATGTGGCCCGGGTTGAGATCGGTAGCCAGGAATACCAGTACGGCACCCGCTTGAACGGCAAGTCGGCCAGCGCCTTCAGCGTCAAGCTGGCCCCGGAAGCCAACGCGCTGAATACCGGCAACCTGATTCGCGCCAAGATGGACGAGCTCAGCCGCTACTTCCCGGCCGGTGTCGAGTACACCATCCCCTATGACACCACGCCCTTTGTCAAAGTCTCGATTACCAAGGTCATCTACACCCTGGTCGAAGCCATGGTGCTGGTGTTTCTGGTGATGTACCTGTTCTTGCAGAACATTCGCTACACCCTGATCCCGACCCTGGTGGTGCCGGTGGCGCTGATGGGCACGTTCGCCACGATGCTGGTACTGGGATTCTCGATCAACGTCCTGACCATGTTCGGCATGGTGCTGGCCATCGGCATTCTGGTGGACGATGCCATTGTGGTGGTGGAGAACGTCGAGCGGATCATGGTCAGCGAGGGGTTGTCGCCCCGCGAGGCCACACGCAAGGCGATGACCCAGATCAGCGGCGCGATTGTCGGCATCACCCTGGTGCTGGTGGCCGTGTTTATTCCGATGGCATTCATGCCGGGCTCGGTGGGGGTTATTTACCAGCAGTTCTCGCTGTCGATGGCGACCTCGATTCTGTTCTCGGCATTTCTGGCCCTGTCATTGACCCCGGCGCTGTGCGCAACCCTGCTCAAGCCGATCGCCAAGGGCGAGCATCACGCCAAGGGCGGGTTTTTTGGCTGGTTCAACCGCAAGTTCGAGCACCTGAGCGCAGGTTATGAAAACTGGGTGGTGCATCTGATCAAGCGCAGCGGCCGCTATCTGCTGCTATATGGTGCTTTGCTGGTGGTTCTGGTGTTGTGCTTTGCGCGCCTGCCCTCGTCTTTTTTACCGGTCGAGGATCAGGGTTACATCATCACCGATATCCAGTTGCCACCCGGTGCCAGCCAGAACCGCACAATCAACGTGGTCGAGCAGATCGAGGCCCACAACGCCAGCGAGACCGGCGTGGGCAACACCACGATGATTCTGGGTTTCAGCTTCTCGGGCAGCGGGCAAAACGCGGCACTGGCCTTCACCACCCTGAAGGACTGGTCGCAACGCGGCGCCAAAGACTCGGCGTCTGCCATCGCCGATCGGGCCAACGCTGCCTTCAGTGAAATCAAGGACGCGATTGCCTTTGCCATCTTGCCACCCCCGGTCAGCGGCCTGGGTACGTCCAGTGGTTTTGAGTTCCGCCTGCAAGACCGCGGCGGGGTCGGTTATGACGCCTTGATGCAAGCCCGCAGCGAACTGCTGGCACTGGCGGAAAAAAGCCCGGTGCTGGCCAATGTCCGCGAAGAAGCACTGGCAGAGAGCCCGCAAGTGCAGCTGGAGGTCGATCGCAAGCGCGCCAATGCGCTGGGCATCTCCTTTGCAGACATCGGCGCAGTGCTGTCTACCGCCGTAGGGTCGGCCTATATCAACGACTTTCCGAACCAGGGGCGCATGCAGCGGGTCGTGGTGCAGGCTGAAGGCGACCAGCGCAGCCAGGTCGAAGACTTGCTGAAAATCAATGTGCGCAACGACCAGGGCAAGATGGTACCGCTCTCGGCCTTTGTCGAGGCCCGCTGGATCCAGGGGCCATCGCAGTTGACCCGCTACAACGGTTACCCGGCGATTAGCATCTCCGGCGAGTCGGCTGCCGGCCACAGCACCGGCGAGGCGATGGTAGAAGTGCAGCGTCTGGTCGACCAGTTGCCTGCAGGTCTGGGGCTGGAATGGACCGGCCTGTCCTTGCAGGAGCAGGTTTCCGGGGCGCAGGCACCGGTTCTGCTGGCCTTGTCGCTGCTGATCGTGTTCCTGTGCCTGGCAGCGTTGTACGAGAGCTGGTCGATACCGACTGCGGTGTTGCTCGTAGTGCCATTGGGCGTCCTGGGCGCCGTGCTGGCAGTCACGCTGCGCGGGATGCCCAATGACGTATTCTTCAAAGTAGGCCTGATTACGATTATTGGTTTGTCCGCGAAGAACGCCATCTTGATCATCGAGTTTGCCAAGACGCTGTACGACGAAGGCCATGATCTGGTGGACGCTACCGTGCAAGCCGCCCGCCTTCGTCTACGGCCGATTGTCATGACATCGCTGGCGTTTATCCTCGGTGTAGTGCCACTGGCCATTGCCACGGGGGCCAGCTCGGCCAGCCAGCAGGCCATCGGTACGGGGGTGATTGGCGGCATGATCGTCGCCACCCTGGCAGTGGTATTTGTGCCAGTGTTCTTCGTTGTTGTAATGAAACTGACAAGAAGTAAACCTCGTCAGCGTTAAGCCAGCGCGCTGCGTGCTAAGGTGCTGTATTAACTGGTAACAGGGATTGTTTATGCCGCACCTTGCCCGCACCCATCCTCGCCTTACTGTCGCCACCCTGATCGGGGTGGCAGTAGGCATCTTTGCTCCAGCCTCCACTCTGACCAGCAAATTCCTGCTGGGCTGGAATGCCGGTGTCTGGCTGTATCTGGCAATGACGCTCTGGCTGGTGATCCGTTCCAAAGCCAGTGACGTGAAAAGTACAGCCGAAGTGGAAGATGAAAACGCCAGTATGGTGTTGATCACCGTATGCATTGCTTCGATTGCCAGTCTGGCTGCCGTTACCCTTGAACTGTCAGGCAGCAAGCTCAGCGATGACGATCGCCTGATGCATTACGGTTTTACCGGGCTGACGGTGGTGGGTTCGTGGTTGATGATCGGGGTGATTTTCAGCCTGCATTACGCAAGACTGTTCTATAACAACGAAGGGACTGAGCCGGCGTTGCGCTTCCCTGAAGGGGAACTGAACCCGGACTACTGGGACTTTATGTACTTCTCTTTCACCCTCAGTGTTGCGGTACAAACAGCTGATGTGAGTATCGCTACCCGAGAAATGCGCAAGGCGGTGCTGGGGCATTCACTGCTGGGGTTTTTGTTCAACACGGCCGTGCTGGGGTTTTCGATCAATATTGCGGCGGGATTGTTTTAACCGGGCAGTTCAAAGCCCCTCTCCCTTTGGGAGAGGGGCTTTTAGTCAGCAGCTCTGTTAGTCAGCGCTCAATACGCCACGACGTACCTGGTCGCGCTCGATGGATTCGAACAACGCTTTAAAGTTGCCCTCACCAAAACCGTCATCACCCTTACGCTGAATAAACTCAAAGAACACCGGCCCCATCAGGGTTTCCGAGAAGATCTGCAGCAGCAGACGCTTGTCATCCGAGTCAGAGGAACCGTCCAGCAATATGCCACGCGATTGCAGGGCTTCAACCGGCTCGCCGTGATTCGGCAGACGCCCTTCCAGCATTTCGTAGTAGGTCTCAGGCGGTGCCGTCATAAAGCGCATGCCGATTTTTTTCAGGGCGTCCCAGGTCTTGATCAAGTCATCGCTGAGGAAAGCCACGTGCTGAATGCCTTCGCCATTGAACTGCATCAGGAATTCTTCGATCTGGCCTGCGCCCTTGGACGACTCTTCGTTCAAGGGAATGCGGATCATGCCGTCCGGAGCGGTCATAGCCTTGGAGGTCAGGCCGGTGTATTCGCCCTTGATGTCGAAATAACGAATTTCACGGAAGTTGAACAGCTTCTCGTAGAAGTTGGCCCAGTAAGCCATACGCCCGCGATACACGTTATGGGTCAGGTGATCGATGATCTTGAGCCCGGCACCTACCGGGTGGCGGTCTACACCTTCGATAAAGACAAAGTCGATATCGTAAATCGAGCTGCCTTCACCGTAACGATCAATCAGATACAGCGGCGCGCCGCCAATGCCTTTAATGGCTGGCAGGTTCAGCTCCATTGGCCCTGTAGGGATATGCACTGGTTGTGCGCCAAGTTCCAGCGCGCGGTTGTAGGCTTGTTGCGCATTGCGCACGCGAAAAGCCATGCCACAAACCGAAGGACCGTGTTCCGCCGCGAAGTAGGACGCAACACTGTGGGGCTCATTGTTGAGGATCAGATTGATATCGCCCTGGCGATACAAGTGCACGTCCTTGGAGCGATGGGTTGCTACCTTGGTGAAGCCCATGATTTCAAATACAGGCTCAAGGGTATTGGGTACAGGGGACGCGAATTCGATGAATTCAAAGCCCATCAGGCCCATCGGGTTTTCGTATAGATCAGCCATTTTTGGCGCCTCATCATGGTCATTTTTAGAATTAACAGAGGTTATTTGCTAAGAATGCGGATGCTGGCAGGAGGCGCACAGGAGATCCCGCGTACACTGCGCGCGAGAAAATCACCGTAGATCAATTGCAACCCGAATCGCTTCATTTCGATCCATCTCTTACGCGGTAGGGCTTCTGCTCGCAGAAGTCGTTATTCTTGTATGCGTAAGCCGATTCTACATGGCGTAATCATATTTGTCCTACGCCATATGAAATTGCCCTGTGTGCGGCGCATGCCTTTACTATTGTTCTGTCAGTTTGCACCCAAGCCATCTCCACGCGTTACCAGGATCCTGCATGCCACTCACTCTGAAGCTGAGCCGAAAATGGACTGATCGCTACGCCCTGATTGTACTTAGCGGCTTGTTGCCAGTAGTACTGGGGGTTCTGATCATTGTCTGGCAGGCCAACCGGTCACTCAAACAGGAGACCACACAAACCGCCCAAGAGGCAGTGCGTCAGTTTGACTTGATGCTGGACAATGCAAAGCTTGCTGCCGATGTCGTCTTGCCGCTGGCAGGCCAGGACTGCGAGCACGTTGAACTGGCCTTGCGCGATCAGGTCACGCGCCGACCCTTCGTGCGCTCGGTTAACCTGGTGTGGGACAACCAGATTTACTGCACTTCTTTATTTGGCAATTTCAAAGAAGCCGTAACCCCCGAAAACTATGCGGGTGGTGTGTTGTGGCTGATGCCAGGCACGCTGGTGACACCCAATGACCCCGTCCTGGTTTATCGGCAAAACCAGGAAAAGCGCGGCGTGCTGATCAGCCTGTACGGTTTTCATCTGGTTAACGTTTTAGGGCTGATCAATCAGAAAACCCAATTATTGATAGAAGTTGGCGATGTATGGATTGATCGCTATGGCCTGGTGCGCAACACACCGTCACCTCATCTGCCCGTTGCTCAAGCAACAGTACCTTCAACTGATTACCCCTACCGCGTAGTCGCCGGGTTTAATGAGGGTGAAGTCTGGCGCTATGTCGCCTCGCAATACCCGGGCTTGATGGCTTTATTTATGTTCCTCGGGGTTATTTCTGCGGCGACAGTTCATCAACTCAAAAAACGCGCCACCTCCCCCACCCATGAACTGCAGCGAGCCCTGGACGCTGCCGAATTTATTCCTTACTTGCAGCCGGTTGTAAGGGGCGACACCAAACAATGGGCCGGCGCCGAAGTATTGATGCGCTGGCAACACCCCAAAGAAGGGCTGGTTCGTCCCGATCTGTTTATCCCGTTCGCAGAACATTCGGGATTGATTGTGCCGATGACGCGCTCGCTGATGGAACAAACCGCACTCTTGCTGGCCCCTCATGCCAATAGCATGGAGCGCGGGTTTCACCTGGCATTCAATATTACCGCTCATCATTGCCAGAATCTGGAGTTGGTAGAGGACTGCCGGTGCTTTCTCGAAGCGTTCCCGCCAGGGCATATCAATCTTGTACTGGAACTTACCGAGCGCGAGTTGATCGTACCGAGCACCACAACCCATCAATTGTTTAGCCAGTTGCACGCACTGGGGGTCATGATTGCCATTGATGACTTTGGCACCGGCCATTCCAGCTTGAGTTACTTGCGCGAGTTCAACGTTGATTACTTGAAAATCGATCAGAGCTTTGTCGCCATGATCGGCGCCGATGCATTGTCCGGGCATATTCTGGAGAGCATTATTGAACTAAGCGCCAAGCTGGACCTGGGCATTGTCGCCGAAGGCGTAGAAACACAAGAGCAAAGCCAGTACCTGGCCGACCATGGGGTTGATTTTTTGCAGGGCTATTTATTTGCCCGGCCAATGCAACCGGTCGACTTTATCCGGGCTTTGCAGGCGCAGTTAACGACCACTTAATAATAAACAGCCGTGCAGTTTAAAAACTTTTTTCAAACTGCCCCGCGCGGGACTTGGCAGCACAAGAATTAACAACTACAATTTTTTTGTCGCGACACGAACTTTAAATGATTGCATCAACAGGCGTGCCGACCAGGAGCAACCCCCTTGGACGCACGCACTGTAAATCTTGTGCATTCCAAACCAAACATCATTAATTCGCCTCGGTCACGTACCACCGAAGCTGTGAATGGAGTAATGACTTTGTCTAGACTTGCTGAGTTTCGCGCTGCTGAAAAAGCGCTACAAGAACAGCTGGCTCAATTGGAAGCCTTGAAAAATGATGCCGGACTTAAAAAAGAAATCGAGTTCGAAGAAAAACTTCAAGCCTTGATGAAAACCTACGGTAAAAATCTTCGGGACATCATCGCCATCCTTGACCCCAACCCTGCGGCGTCAAAAGGGGCATCTGCGCCCAAGCAGCGCAAGGCGCGGGTGCTTAAGGTCTATCAGAATCCGCACACCGGCGAGCTGATAGAAACCAAAGGCGGCAACCACCGCGGTTTGAAAGCCTGGAAAGAAGAATACGGCGCAGCCACCGTGGATACCTGGCTTCGTGCATAAAGCCCGTGCACACTCTAAGCCCTGCCTGTGCAGGGCTTTTTTATCCGCACAACTTTTAAAGCTGTTTAACTAAAAGGTTCAACTTGATTCAATTTTGCTTAATCTTGGGCGGATGTTTAATGCACCACATGAAGGTGTCAGCCAGAAAAGGCACTGCCCACTTCCGTCGTTGAATATGCCTGCATCAATAACTGCCCCGCCCGTGCGCCAACACTCAACTGACTACGGCTAAAACAGTAATACCGAGTAGGAATTATCCTGTTGTGACATCCATGCGTCCAAAAGACCGTGAACACGCCGGCGCTTCACAATTTTTTCACATCGCGGGTCACAGGATAGAGGCTGCTAAAGGACTAGCGCCCCATGCCCGCTTCGGCGGGCTTCTTTTTGCCCGTGATTTGCCCCGCAACCCAACTGCCTCCCTGCCGCAGACCGCTTGCGCCCTGAAAACGGGTTTGGCGCCAGACGTCACATTCCGTATCATTCGCCCATCACGCTCAACGTAGCGACCGATCACCTATGCCTTATTTTCGGAGGGTTCATGAGCCTGCAAGACCTGAACAACATTCCCGGCGTCACTGCTTCCCCGGATAGCGCTACGCACAACTTCGTTTTCAACCACACCATGCTGCGCGTCAAGAACATCGAGAAATCCCTGGATTTCTATACCCGCGTCCTGGGCTTCTCGCTGGTTGAGAAGCGCGATTTCCCTGAAGCCGAGTTCAGCCTGTACTTTCTGGCCCTGGTGGACAAGGCACAGATCCCGGCAGACGACGCAGCCCGTACACTGTGGATGAAGTCCATCCCCGGCATCTTGGAGCTGACCCATAACCACGGTTCAGAAACCGATGACAGCGTGGTCTACCACAACGGCAACACCGACCCGCGCGGCTTTGGCCATATCTGCATTTCGGTACCGGATATTCGTGCTGCCTGCGAGCGCTTTGAAGCTCTGAATGTGGACTTCCAGAAGCGCCTGAACGATGGGCGCATGAAATCCCTGGCATTCGTCAAGGACCCGGACGGTTACTGGGTCGAAATCATCCAGCCACAACCGATGTAAAAATCGAACGAAAAAAAACCCCATGACTGCTCATGGGGTTTTTTGTTTGCGCCCGGTTATTCCGGCGCTGAAGAACGGATCAAGTGATCAAAGGCACTCAGTGAGGCTTTGGCGCCCTCGCCCACTGCAATCACGATCTGCTTGTATGGCACGGTGGTCACGTCACCGGCGGCAAAAATGCCGGGGATCGAGGTTTCACCGCGGGCATCGACAACGATCTCGCCGCGAGGCGAAAGCTCGACAGTACCCTTGAGCCAGTCAGTGTTTGGCAACAGGCCGATCTGTACAAAGATCCCTTCCAGTTCGACCGTATGAACTTCACCGGACTGACGATCCTTGTAGCGCAGGCCGTTCACTTTCTGGCCGTCACCGGTGACCTCGGTGGTCTGTGCATTGGTGATGACCTTCACGTTTGGCAAACTGTGCAGCTTGCGTTGCAACACGGCATCGGCACGCAGTTTGGTATCGAACTCCAGCAGGGTGACATGCGCCACAATACCCGCCAGGTCAATGGCTGCTTCGACGCCAGAGTTGCCGCCGCCGATTACCGCGACGCGCTTGCCCTTGAACAGCGGACCGTCGCAGTGCGGGCAGTAAGCCACGCCACGGCTACGGTATTCCTGCTCGCCGGGCACGTTCATTTCACGCCAGCGCGCACCGGTGGCCAGAATTACGGTCTTGGCCTTGAGCGAAGCGCCGCTGGCAAACTTCACCTCGTGCAACTCACCTGCCTTGCCGGCAATCAGCTTGTCGGCACGCTGCAGGTTCATGATATCGACGTCGTATTGCTTGACGTGCTCCTCAAGTGCAGTGGCGAGCTTTGGCCCTTCAGTTTCCTGAACCGAGATAAAGTTCTCGATGGCCATGGTGTCCAGCACCTGACCGCCGAAGCGCTCGGCTGCCACACCAGTACGGATGCCTTTGCGGGCAGCATAGATCGCCGCGGCAGCACCGGCCGGGCCGCCGCCGATCACCAGCACGTCAAAAGCTTCCTTGGCGCTGATTTTTTCGGCCTGACGCTCAATTGCACTGGTGTCCAGCTTGCCCAGAATCTCTTCAAGGCCCATGCGGCCCTGACCAAAGTTGACACCGTTAAGGTAAACGCTGGGTACCGCCATCACTTGACGCTCGGTCACTTCGTCCTGGAACAGGGCACCGTCAATCGCCACATGGTGAATGTTCGGGTTAAGCACTGCCATCAGGTTCAGCGCCTGCACAACGTCAGGGCAGTTCTGGCAGGACAGCGAGAAATAGGTCTCGAAGTTGAACTCGCCTTTAAGGGAGCGAATCTGTTCAATTACTTCGGCACTGGCTTTCGATGGGTGGCCGCCTACTTGCAGCAAGGCCAACACCAGCGAAGTAAATTCGTGGCCCATCGGAATGCCTGCAAAACGCAGGCTGATATCGCCGCCCGGGCGGTTCAACGAGAACGAAGGCTTGCGCACATCGTTACCGTTGTCCAGCAGGGTGATCATGCTGGAAAGGCTGGCGATTTCTTTTAACAGGTCATGCATTTCACGGGATTTCGCACCGTCGTCGAGAGAGGCAACAATCTCGATCGGCTGCGTGACCCGCTCCAGGTATGACTTCAACTGAGCTTTTAGATTGGCGTCCAACATACGGGCGATCTCCTTTGAACATGAATTTTTTACAAAAAAACGCCCGAGCGAATCTCGCCCGGGCGTTTTGAGGGCGATGCGGCTTACAACTCAGGTGCGGATCACCGCCCTTGGCTGGTTCACGGCCTTAGATCTTGCCAACCAGGTCCAGCGATGGAGCCAAGGTGGACTCACCTTCTTTCCATTTGGCAGGGCACACTTCGCCCGGGTGAGCAGCAACGTACTGAGCGGCCTTGATTTTGCGCAGCAGCTCGGAAGCGTCACGGCCAACACCGCCATCGTTCAGCTCGACGATCTTGATCTGACCTTCAGGGTTGATCACGAAAGTGCCGCGGTCAGCCAGGCCTGCTTCTTCGATCAGTACGTCGAAGTTGCGGGAGATGGTCAGCGTAGGGTCGCCGATCATGGTGTACTGGATTTTGCCGATGGCTGGCGAAGTGTTGTGCCAGGCAGCGTGGGCAAAGTGGGTGTCAGTCGACACGCTGTAGATTTCCACGCCGAGTTTTTTGAACTCTTCGTAGTTGTCAGCCAGGTCTTCCAGTTCGGTTGGGCAAACGAAGGTGAAGTCGGCTGGGTAGAAGAACACGACAGACCACTTGCCTTTCAGGTCAGCGTCCGACACTTCCACGAAGCTGCCGTTTTTGTAGGCAGTTGCTTTGAATGGTTTAACTTGGCTGTTGATGATAGGCATCGTTGACTCTCCGTCAGGGTTGAAAAGTTGATGGGGTGAATCCTAACAACAGATTTCGTATCTGGCTCATTGGCAAAGCTGATGCTGACGATTGGTTTTAGCTATCAGGCGTACCTATAAATAGCCGAAAACTAAATATGATCCACCTGAACAGGTTTCAACTTGATGTTGATCAGTTGCCGATGTTTTTTTGCGCGGTGATGCTCATCCCGGTAAACGGGGTGGCTTCAACATAGCGCATGGCTGACTTTATGTCTTTCCAGCCGACGTAATTCATCAGTGACTTCAAGTCCCAGCCACTTTGATGGGCCCATGTCGCAAAACCGCGACGCAGGGAGTGACTGGTGTATTGCTCGGCCGCAATGCCCGCACGCTCCAGCGCCTGGCGCAGCAACGGGATCACACTGTTGGCGTGCAAGCCCTCCTCCCCCAGGTTGCCCCAGCGATCGATTCCGCGGAACACCGGGCCGCGGACCAACGCCGCGGTATTGAGCCATTCGATGTAGGCGCGCACCGGGCACAGTCGCAGCAGGGCCGGGGTCTGAAAGGTTTTGCCGAGGTTGTCGCGGTCACTTTTGCTGCGTGGCAGATACAAGGTAATGCCTGCCCCCTCTACAGCCTGTACATGCTCGACTTGCAGGCGGCACAACTCATCACTGCGGAATCCGCGCCAGAAACCGAGCAGGATCAGGGCGGCGTCACGCCTTGCGCGCAGCAGCCCCGGCTGATCACCACTGGCTTGCGCCGCCAGGGCCTCAGCCTCCAACCACTCGACCACCTGTTCAAGATGCTGCAATTGCAGCGGTGCCGCCTGCTTCTCCTGCACGGGATGCAGTGCCCGAATACCCTTGAATACCTTGCGCACCATCGGCGCCTTGGTCGGGTCGGCAAACCCCTGACTGTTGTGCCACTGGGCAATCGCTGACAGGCGCAGCTTGAGGGTGTTGATCGACAATTGCCCGGCATGAGCCACCAGATAACGCGCCACGCTATCGCTGGTGGCCGGCAGAAACCCGCCCCAGGTCACTTCGAAGTGCTCAATGGCCGCCCGATAACTGCGGCGGGTGTTGTCGCGGGTCGCGGCGTTCAGGTAGCGATCCAGCTCGCTCATGGGCAGCTCTCTTGTGTGGCGTACCGAAAACAGGCCTTAAAAGCAGTTTCAAGGCTCTGGCACGGGATAATACCAGTATATCCCGTCTTATTTTTCATTAAATAACATCAATAAAATGTGCTAATCTAGTATGTAATTACATGATACATACCACAGTACATAATCGTAGGAGATGACCATGGCCCGTGGCGGCGTAAACAAGGCAGTGGTGCAAATTGCACGCACCGCGATCCTGGCTCGAGGCGAACACCCGAGCATTGATGCGGTACGTATCGAGATGGGCAATACCGGGTCGAAAACTACGATCCATCGCTATCTAAAGGAACTGGACGAAGTTGATTCGCGCCGCGGCGTGCCTCGTGAGCAAATCGATGATGAACTGACTGAGCTGGTTGCCCGCCTCGCCCAGCGCCTGCAGGAGCAGGCACAAGAGCCCATTGACCGGGCTCAGGCGCATTACGAGCAGCTCAAAGTGCAACTGCAGGCGCAGTTGAACGAAGCACAGGACGCTCGGGCACAGCTTGAGCAGCAACTGGAGATCCAGGGCGCAGCGCTGCATCAGGAAAGCACCCAACTCGACGCCACCCGCTCAATGCTGCAAACCGAACAGACTCGCAACGCAGCCCTGAATCAGGCATGCAGCGACTTTGACCTGCGCCTGAAAGATCGTGACGAGCAGATTCGCTCGCTGGAAGAAAAGCACCTGCACGCCCGCGATGCGCTGGAGCACTATCGCAGCGCGACCAAGGAACAGCGCGAGCAGGATCAGCGCCGTCATGAAGGCCAGTTGCAGCAGGTGCAAATGGAACTGCGTCAGGCCCAGCAAAGTGCATTGGTACGCCAGGATGAAATCACCCAGCTGCATCGCGACAATGAGCGCGTACTGAGCGAGAGCCGCGCACTGGGCAAGGAACTGAACCAGGCCAATGACCTGCAGCACAAGCTGGGCAACCAGAATACGCAGCTCAACACCCAACTCAGTCAGCTGCAAAGTGAACGCACCCTGCTTCAAGAGCGCCTGCGCGTAGCCACGCAGGAAAGTGAAGGCTTGAAACAGGCCCACGCACAGATCCAGGAAAGCCACGCAGCCCTTTCCTTGCGCGCCATAAAGGCTGAAACCGCGCTGGAAAGCCTGCAGGAGCTAAAGAAGGATGCTGAACAAAGCGTGCTCAACAAAGACCAGTAGAACTACCTGACTCGATCCAGGCCCGCTCCCGCAAAAGCTGAATAGACACCCCCATCTTCGTTCAGCAACCGCTCAGCAAATGCAATCGATTCTTGTTTGGCAATACGTATCAGTATGTTACAAATTAGCACCCTAACTAATTTGTGACGCGGTAGCCCACCATGCTGGTTCCATTTCTGATCATGCTGCGCGAAGGGATTGAGGCCGCACTTATCGTCGGCATCATTGCCAGTTATCTCAAGCAAACAGGCCGCGGGCAGTGGATGCCCGCCGTATGGGTCGGGGTGTTTCTGGCCGCCGCCCTGTCTTTGCTGGTGGGCGGCGGGCTGGAGTTGATGAGCGCCGAGTTCCCGCAAAAACAGCAAGAACTGTTCGAAGGCATCGTCGGCCTCATTGCCGTGGGCATTCTCAGCTCAATGGTATTCTGGATGCGCAAGGTCGCGCGCTCGATCAAGCATTCGCTGCACACCTCCCTCGATCACGCCCTCGCCGGCTCCCAGCATCAAGTCACGGCACTGATTGCCATGGTCTTTTTTGCCGTCGCCCGGGAAGGGCTTGAAACCGTATTTTTCCTGTTAGCCGTCTTCCAGCAAAGCGAAGGCCCCGCCGCACCCCTGGGCGCCCTGCTCGGCCTGCTGCTGGCCATCGGCGTCGGCTTTGCCATTTACAGCGGCAGCATGCGCCTGAACCTGGGGCTGTTTTTCCGCTGGACCGGCCTGTTTATTCTGGTGGTCGCTGCGGGCATCCTGGCCAACTCGGTACAGGCCCTGCACGAGGCAGGCCTGTGGAACCACTGGCAAGACGTGGTCTTTGATATCAGCGCCCACTTGCCGATGGATGGCCCGCTAGGCTCCGTACTGGCTGGCATGTTCGGCTATCAGGACGCCCCCACCGTCAGCGTGCTCGGTGCGTATGTGATTTATCTGGTCGTCACGCTGGTGATGTTCTTTCGCCCGCCGGCACCGGCCAAAACCGCACACCCTTCTTCAGTAACAAACCCATAAGGTCAAGCATGCCAACCCCTGCAAGCGGTACACCCCCACGCGCTCTGCGCTGGGCGGTGGCCGGCTCGGTGATCGTGATGATCGCAGCCGGCGGGTTGTTCTACTACGCCTCGCAACTGGCCGCGGCCAAGCGCAAGGCTCACGGCACTGAAATAACCGTGACCATCCACCCGCATAGCTGTGAACCCGACGCCCTGACTGTACCGGCCGGCTTCAACAGCTTTCGCATCGTCAATGCCTCCGAGCGCGCGGTGGAGTGGGAAATTCTCGACGGTGTGCTGGTGGTCGAAGAGCGGGAAAACATTGCCCCGGGTCTGAGCCAGGTGATCAACGCGACACTCGCTCCTGGCGATTACGCCATCACCTGCGGCCTGCTCAGCAACCCCCGCGGCACCCTGCATGTGACGCCCACTGCAGCGTCCGAAGCCAGCGCCAATGCCAGGCCTACGATGGTGGCCTTTGTTGGGCCGTTGTCAGAGTTTCGGGTTTACCTGAGCCAACAGGGCAGCGCCCTGACCAGGGCTGTCGATGCCCTGTCGCAAGCCATTAGCGCCGGTGATCTGGAGCAGGCGCAGGCTCTGTACACCCCCGCACGCGAGGCCTATCAACGCCTGGCGCCGGCAGCGCAACGCCTTGCCGAGCTGGACAACGCCATCAATGCTCGCGCCGACTATTTCGAAAAGCGCGAGCAGGATCCGGGGTTTACCGGTTTCCACCGCCTGGAATACGGCCTGTTTGACCAGCGCAGTACTCAAGGCCTGGCGCCGATTGTCCAGCAGCTGCAAGCCAATGGCCTGCTGCTCAAGCAACAGTTGCTTGCCCAATCGTTGCCCCCCGAACAACTGGTCAGCATCGTCGCCCGCACCCTGCACAACCTGGCGGATAACCGCGCCAACAGCGGCGAAGAGGAGCGCTACAGCCATATTGACCTCAATGGCTTTGCCGCCAACCTTGAGGCTGCGCACAAAGTGGTTGATCTGCTGCGCCCTTTGCTGCTCAAGAAAAATGCCGACCTGCTGCACACCATAGACGGTGCCAGCAGCGCGCTGGATGCCGAACTCAATGGCCTGAAAACCCCGCAGGGCTACCGCACCTACGACACCGTCAGCGCCCCGCAGCGCCAACAAATCAGCAACAAGGCCAAGGTTATGGCCGATGCACTCGATGGAATCGATCCCGCCCTCGGCCTTAGCGGCCTGTAATTGCAGACGAGACGTACATGAGCGATTCACCACACACCCCGAACGAGTTCAACCTGCAACGCCGGCGCATCCTGATGGGCATGGGGGTCGCCGGGGCGGCACTGGCTGGCGGCGCCCTGAGCTGCCCGGCCATGGCCGCCGCCAACCCGGCCAATGCTCAAGTCACCCAGGCGCCGAGCAGCGACAAGACCCAGGATCATCACGACTTTCACGGCCAGCACCAAAATGGCATTGTCACCCCGCGCCCGGCCGCCGGTATGCTGGTGGCCTTTGATGTACTGGCCACGGACCGCGAAGGTCTCGAACGCCTGCTGCGCACTCTGAATGAGCGCATCGCCTTCCTGATGAAAGGCGGCCCGGTCGCCCAGGTCGATCCGAAGCTGCCGCCGGTGGACTCGGGCATTCTCGGCCCGGTGGTCAGCCCCGACAACCTGACCATTACCGTGTCCGTGGGCGAATCCCTGTTCGATGAGCGTTTTGCCCTGGCCAAGATCAAACCCAAACACCTGAGCCGCATGCAGGGCTTCCCCAACGATGCCCTGGACCCGGCCCAGTGCCACGGCGACTTAAGCCTGCAGTTTTGCGCCAATACCGCCGACACCAATATCCACGCCCTTCGCGACATTGTGAAAAACATGCCCGACTTGCTGCTGGTGCGCTGGAAGCAGGAAGGCACCGTGCCGCCGCAAGCACCGGTCAAGCCCGGCGAGCCGGCGCAAAGTGCGCGCAACTTCCTGGGCTTTCGTGATGGCTCGGCCAACCCCGACTCCAACGACAACACAGCGATGAACCAGATTGTCTGGGTCCAGCCCGACAGTGGCGAGCCGCAGTGGGCGGTCAACGGCAGCTATCAGGCAGTGCGCATCATCCGCAATTTCGTCGAACGCTGGGACCGTACCCCCCTGCAGGAGCAGGAAAGCATTTTCGGCCGCAACAAGGCCAGCGGCGCGCCCATGGACGGTGCCCGGGAGACCGATGTGCCGGATTACAGCAAGGACCCCCACGGCAAGATCACCAAACTTGACGCCCACATCCGTCTGGCCAATCCGCGTACCGCGCAGACACGCAACAGCCTGATTTTACGCCGGCCGTTCAACTACTCCAATGGCGTCAACAAGAACGGCCAGCTGGACATGGGCTTGCTGTTCATCTGCTACCAGCGCGACCTGGAACAGGGCTTTATCGCCGTGCAAACCCGGCTCAACGGTGAACCCCTGGAGGAGTACCTCAAGCCTGTGGGCGGCGGATACTTCTTCACCCTGCCGGGCGTGCGCGACGAACATGATTTTATCGGCCGCTCGCTGCTCGAAGCTGCTACACGCACCTGAACCTCAACCCACCGGAAAAAGTCCCATGAAGAAGACCCCGCTCGCACTGTTCCTTGCCCTGGGCTTGCTCCACACCCCTCTGTCGGCGCTCGCTGCAACCGCGCCACTGGATTTGGTGCAACCCGTGTCCGACTACAAGATCTACGTTACCGAGCAGCTGGATGAGCTGGCCAGCAACACGCAAAAATTCACCGATGCCGTGAAAAAGGGTGACCTGGTCACGGCCAAAAAACTCTACGCCCCGACCCGCGTTTACTACGAGTCGATTGAGCCGATTGCCGAACTGTTCAGCGACCTGGACGCCTCGATCGATTCACGCGTAGATGATCACGAAAAAGGCGTCACTGCGCCTGACTTCACCGGTTTTCACCGCATCGAGTACAGCCTGTTTGCCGAGAACAGTACCCTGGGGCTCGACAAACTCGCAGACGGCCTGAATAACGACGTCAAGGACCTGCAGACCCGCGTTGCCGGGCTGACCTTCCCGCCGGAAAAAGTCGTCGGCGGTGCTGCAGCATTGATGGAAGAAGTGGCCGCCACCAAAATTTCCGGCGAAGAAGACCGCTATAGCCACACCGACCTGTATGACTTCCAGGGCAACGTGGACGGCGCGAAAAAGATCTTCGATCTGTTCCGTGCGCAAATAGAACAGAGCGACAAGGTCTTTGCTGCCAAGGTCGACAAGAACTTCGCCACGGTGAACAGCATCCTGGCCAAATACAAAACTGCCGACGGCGGCTTTGAGACCTATGACAAGGTCAGGGAAAACGACCGCAAGGCCCTCATCGGGCCAGTCAACACCCTGGCCGAAGACCTGTCGACCCTGCGCGGCAAGCTGGGTTTGAACTGATTCAAGGTTTTTCGCAGCGCCAACCGATGTGACTCACGTCACATATCCGCAGGTTGGCGCAGGGCTTTGCCTGAGCACTTGTTACTCATCAGTCATAAAACTTGTGCTGAATCACTGTTCAAAATCGTTCAATCAATGTAGGAATCTTCCCGTTTAAGAAAAGTACTACTGTCAAGTCAGACAATGCTTGGGCGCTGTTAATACTTTCCTGAATAGCACCTGTCTAGCGTTTAGATAGGATGCACTGTTGACCCAACTTTCATAGGTTTTTCACAAGGACGCGTTTAACGTATGCAACAGCAACGAAAGCAATGCCCCAAGACTTTGCAACAAAATCATGTAGATAACGCTTTAGAACGACTTTACCTTTGTTAGAAACAGGCTTTACTCGTAAAGGGCCCGGATCTTTAACGCGCCCTGAGTTTGGTCGACAAAGACATGTCGTCTTGTGCCATTGAAACTGACTGGAACGAATACTTTGAAACCCTACCCAATCCAGTGTGTGTCGATCGTCATTCCGGTCTACAACGAAGAAGAAAGTCTGCCCGAGCTCTTGCGTCGCACAGAAGCCGCCTGCGCACAACTGAGCCAGGCCTATGAAATCGTGCTGGTCGACGACGGCAGCCGGGACAAATCGGCGCAAATTCTCGAAGACGCTGCCGCACGTGAAGGCAGCCCCGTAGTTGCGGTTATTCTCAACCGCAACTACGGCCAGCATGCTGCAATCATGGCCGGCTTTGAGCACTCCAAAGGCGATGTGGTGATCACTCTGGATGCCGACCTGCAAAACCCGCCGGAAGAAATTCCGCGCCTGGTGGCACAGGCTGCTCTTGGGTACGACGTGGTCGGAACGGTACGCAACAACCGTCAGGACTCCGCCTGGCGCCGCTGGCCTTCACGGCTGATCAACCTGGCCGTACAACGCTCCACCGGGGTTGCCATGAGCGACTATGGTTGCATGCTGCGCGCCTACCGGCGCAGCATCGTCGACGCCATGCTCGCCTGCCGCGAACGCAGCACCTTTATCCCGATCCTGGCCAACAGCTTTGCCCGCCACACCACCGAGGTACTGGTCGAGCACGCCGAGCGCGAGCACGGTGACTCCAAGTACAGCGCCATGCGCCTGATCAACCTGATGTTCGACCTGATCACCTGCATGACGACCACGCCCCTGCGCCTGCTGAGCATCATCGGTTTCAGCATGGCAGCACTGGGCGCGGTATTCGCCATTGCCCTGATCATGTTGCGCCTGATCTTCGGTGCAAGCTGGGCCGGCGACGGTACTTTCGTATTGTTTGCGGTGCTCTTCGTGTTTACCGGCGGCCAATTTATCGGCATGGGCCTTCTGGGTGAATACCTGGGCCGCATGTACAGCGATGTAAGGGCACGGCCACGATTCTTTATTGAAAAAATCGTACGCGCCGACTCTGCACCGCCTTCCGTTACAACCAGCACCCCGACTTCCTCTACTTCGACACAGGTTCAATCATGAGTTTGAAAGCCGTTGTTTTCGCCTATCACGATATTGGCTGCACAGGCATCGAAGCCTTGCTCAATGCAGGCTACGAAATTGCTGCTGTATTCACCCATGCTGACGACCCCAAAGAAAACAACTTCTACGGTTCGGTTGCCCAGCTGTGTGCACGCAAAGGCATTCCGGTCCACGCTCCTGAAGACGCCAACCACCCATTGTGGATCGAGCGCATTCGCAAACTGAACGCCGACTACATCTTCTCGTTCTATTATCGCCACCTGCTGGGCGAAGAGTTGCTGGCAAGCGTCAGCAAAGGCGCCTTCAACCTGCATGGTTCCCTGCTGCCACGCTACCGCGGCCGCGCACCGGCCAACTGGGTACTGGTAAACGGCGAAACCGAAACCGGCGTAACCCTGCACCGCATGGTCAAACGCGCCGACGCGGGCGATATCCTGGCCCAGCACCGTATCAGCATCGAGCGTTCGGACACGGCCCTGACCCTGCACGCCAAGCTTCGCGAAACCGCCGCCAAACTGCTGGCCGAGGCCCTGCCACTGCTGCCACAAGGCAAGCTCACCGAAACCCCACAAGACGAATCCAAAGCCACTTATTTTGGTCGCCGCACCCCGGCTGACGGCTTGCTGCAATGGAACCGCCCGGCTGAAGAACTGTTCAACCTGGTACGTGCCGTGACCCAACCTTACCCGGGCGCCTTCTGCGCCGTGGGTGAGCACAAGCTGATTGTGTGGGGCGCCGAAGTGGTTGCCGGCAACCAGGGCCATGCACCTGGCCAGGTCATCAGCTGCGAGCCGCTGCGTATTGCCTGCGGCACAGACTCGCTGGTCATCACTGCCGGTCAGCGCAACGATAACGGTCTGTACCTGAGCGGCCCGCAACTGGCCCGTGAACTGGGCCTGGTCGAAGGTTCGCGCCTGCGTGGTGCTGAGTCCGGCCGCCCGGCACGCCGCACCCGCGTGCTTATCCTTGGGGTTAACGGTTTTATCGGCAACCACCTGTCCGAGCGTCTGCTACAGGACGACCGCTACGAAGTCTACGGCCTCGATATCGGCTCCGATGCTATCGATCGCCTGCGCAGCCACCCCAACTTCCACTTTGTGGAAGGCGATATCAGCATCCACACTGAATGGATCGAATACCACATCAAGAAGTGCGACGTGGTCCTGCCGCTGGTGGCCATCGCAACGCCAATCGAATACACCCGCAACCCGTTGCGCGTCTTCGAACTGGACTTCGAAGAGAACCTCAAGCTGGTGCGCTACTGCGTCAAGTACAACAAGCGCGTGATTTTCCCGTCCACGTCCGAAGTGTATGGCATGTGCCAGGACAAGAACTTCGACGAAGACACCTCCAACCTGATTGTTGGCCCGATCAACAAACAGCGCTGGATCTACTCGGTCTCCAAGCAACTGCTGGATCGCGTTATCTGGGCTTACGGTACCAAGGGCCTGAAATTCACCCTGTTCCGTCCGTTCAACTGGATGGGCCCACGCCTTGACCGCCTGGACTCGGCACGGGTTGGCAGCTCACGCGCCATCACCCAACTGATCCTGCACCTGGTGGAAGGTACCCCGATCCGTCTGGTTGACGGCGGCGAACAAAAGCGCTGCTTCACTGACGTGGCCGATGGTATCGAAGCTCTGGCGCGCATCATCGACAACAAGGATGGCAAGTGCGACGGCCAGATCATCAACATCGGCAACCCGGACAACGAAGCCAGCATTCGTCAACTGGGCGAAGAGTTACTGCGCCAGTTCGAGGCGCATCCGCTGCGTGACAACTTCCCGCCGTTTGCCGGTTTCCGTGATGTTGAAAGCCAGTCTTTCTACGGTACCGGTTACCAGGACGTCAGCCATCGCAAGCCAAGCGTGGAAAACGCCCGTCGCCTGATCGACTGGACACCCACCACCGAGCTGAGCGAAACCATTGGCAAGACCCTGGACTTCTTCCTGCGTGAAGCCATGGTAGAAATCGCGGAAAAACGCTGATGCAAGCTGGACTGCGTATCGATGTCGACACGTACCGCGGCACCCGTGAGGGGGTGCCGCGGCTACTCGAACTGCTCGACGAAGCCCAGATCAAGGCGACGTTTTTTTTCAGCGTGGGGCCGGACAACATGGGCCGCCATTTATGGCGGCTGATCAAGCCCCGGTTCTTCTGGAAAATGATGCGCTCCAAGGCTGCCAGCCTGTATGGCTGGGATATTTTGCTGGCTGGCACCGCTTGGCCCGGCAAACCGATCGGCAAGGATCTGGGGCACTTGATGCGCCAGACCCTTGCCGCCGGGCATGAGGTCGGCCTGCACGCCTGGGATCACCATGGCTGGCAGGCCAATACCGCGCGCTGGAGCGAGGCGCAGCTGATCGAGCAGATCCGCCGGGGTGTCGACACCCTGAGCGACATCACCGGGCAAGCCGTCGAATGTTCGGCGGCCGCTGGCTGGCGTGCCGACGAGCGCGTGGTCCGGGCCAAGGAAACCTTTGGTTTTCGCTACAACAGTGATTGCCGCGGGCACAGCCTGTTTCGGCCAAGGTTGGCCGACGGCAGGCTGGGGGCGCCGCAAATCCCTGTGGACTTACCCACATTCGATGAAGTGGTCGGGCCCGAGCTCAGTGCCGCCGATTTCAACTCATTCATTCTTGACCGCTTCAGCCCGCAAAAGCTGAATGCGTACACCATCCATGCTGAAGTAGAAGGGATTCTTATGGCCAATGACTTCCGTCAATTACTGGCGCAGGCCCGTGCCCGTGACATTCATTTCCAACCCCTGCGGGACTTGCTGCCCGCCGACCTCGAGAGCCTGCCCGCCGGGCAATTGAGCCGTGGCGTGCTGGAAGGCCGTGAAGGCTGGTTGGGAGTGCAGAAGCCATGACTTCACGCTGGACAATACCGCTGCTGGTTCTGGCCTTTATCGCCTTTTACCTGTTGCCATTGGGCACCCACGGCTTGTGGATCCCGGACGAAACGCGCTACGCGCAGATCGGCCAGCAAATCCTGATCGACGGTAACTGGGTCACCCCGCACTTTATGGATTTGCGTTACTTCGAGAAGCCGATTGCCGGCTACTGGATGATTGCCATCGGCCAGGCCATTTTTGGCGAAAACCTGTTTGGCGTGCGCATTGCCTCGGCCATCGCCACCGGTTTGAGCGTATTCCTGGCCTATGCCGTGGCCCGTCGCCTGTGGAACGATCCGCGCAAGAGCTTTGCCTGCGCCCTGGTGTACATGACCTTTGGCCTGATTGCAGGCCAGGCCGGTTATTCCAACCTTGATCCGCAGTTTACCCTGTGGGTCAACCTGAGCCTGGTGGCGCTGTGGTTTGCCGTCGACAGCAGCTCCAATCGTGATCGCCTGATCAGTTGGGTGGTACTGGGTTTTGCCTGCGGCATGGGCTTTATGACCAAGGGTTTTCTAGCTCTGCTGCTGCCGGTACTGATCGCTCTGCCCTACATGCTCTGGCAAAAGCGCTTTCTGGAACTGGTCAAGTACGGCCTGGTGGCCATGCTGGTGGCGGCCATTGTCTCGCTGCCGTGGGTGCTGGCAGTACACGCCCAGGAGCCTGACTACTGGCGCTTCTTCTTCTGGCACGAGCATATCCGCCGTTTTGCCGGTGACGATGCCCAGCACGGTCGCCCATGGTGGTTCTACCTGCCGCTGCTGGTGGTTTCCAGCCTGCCTTGGGCAGCGTTGTTGCCGGTGGCCTTCAAGGACGCCTGGAGCAACAAACGCCATGCAAGCATTGTGTTCGTGCTGCTATGGCTGCTGCTGCCACTGGGGCTGTTCAGCCTGAGCAAGGGCAAGCTGCCAACCTACATCATGCCGTGCATGTTGCCGTTGGCACTGCTGCTGGGCCACGCAATGATGCAACGGGTTGAACAGGCCAAAACCTGCGCCCTGCGCTTCAATGGCGCGGTCAACCTGATCGGCGGCAGTGCGGCATTGCTGGCCCTGGTGTATTTCCAGGTCAAACAGCCCTTCTATGACAACGAACCGCTGCATATGGCCCTGCTGGTCGTGGTGCTGCTGACGTGGATCATTACCGGCCTGCTGACACTGACCAAACCTCTGAAAATGTGGGCTGCGCCGGCACTGGCCATGGGTGTTCTGGTACTGGTACTGCCAGCCGCCATGCCGAGCAGCGTGGTTCACAACAAAATGCCTGACCAGTTTGTCCTGGAACATATGGATGAGCTGTCCCGGGCCAAGACATTTCTGAGTAACGACCTGGGCGCAGCGTCTGCTTTGGCCTGGCGTCTGCGCCGACCTGACGTGACACTCTACAACACCCAGGGTGAGGTCAAGTACGGCCTGACCTACGACGATGCCAAAGGTAAAAGCATTAGCCTGACTGAAGTTGGCCCGTGGATGGCTGAAGCTCGCCGCAAAGGCCCTGTCGGCGTGGTGATGCGCGTCAAGGACAGCGATGAGAGCCATGAAATGGACGAGTTGCCCAAAGACGCCAAGCGCTATGACGAAGGCAATATGGTGATTTTGATTTACCCGCAGATTGCTCCATGACCCTGACGCTATTGCTGTTGGCCTGTCTGTTGACCTGTGCTGGCCAGATCGCCCAGAAATACGCGGTCGAAGGTTGGCGCGGGGTTGACACCGGGGTGGCGCAAAAACTGCGCTCCCCCTGGTTATGGCTGGCACTGCTATGTCTCGGCCTGGGTTTGCTGGTGTGGTTGCTGGTGCTACAACGGCTCGAGGTCGGGGTTGCTTACCCGATGCTCAGCCTAAATTTTGTACTGATCACCCTGGTGGCCCGCTATCTGTTTAAAGAAACCATCGACCTGCGCCATTGGCTGGGCGTTGGGCTGGTAATAGCCGGGGTGGTTTTGCTGGGGCAACACGCATGAGCCTGTACCGTGGATTTGCCTTTGCCTCAGGCAGTGTATTACTGGTCAGCGGCGCCCAACTGGGCATGCGCTGGAGCATGACGCGGTTGCCGCAGCCCGCCCAATGGCTTGAAGCGTTCAGCCAGGGCAGTGTCTCGCTCCCGGCGTTGGCCATGGTAGTTGCCGCCATTGTCGCGTATGCACTGTCGATGCTCTGCTGGCTGCTGGCCCTGCGCGATTTGCCCTTGGGCCGCGCCTATTCGCTGCTAAGTGTCAGCTATGCATTGGTCTACCTGCTGGCTGCCAGCCTGCCGATTTTCCATGAAAGCTTCACCCTTTCAAAAACCCTCGGTGTGACGCTGGTCATTCTTGGGGTGCTTGTGATCAATTCTCGACGTACTTCCGGAAACAGCGCATGAAAATCAGTGTATTTGGTAGTGGTTATGTAGGCCTGGTGCAGGCGACGGTTCTGGCGGAAGTCGGCCATGACGTCATCTGCATGGACATTGACCAGAAAAAGGTCGAGTCGCTGCAACAAGGTCACGTCAGCATTTTCGAGCCCGGGCTTTCAGCCCTGGTGCGTGAAAACCTCGAGAGCAAGCGCCTGCGTTTTACCAGCGATGAAAAAACCGCTGTCGAGCACGGCCAGGTACTGTTTATCGCCGTGGGCACACCACCGAGCGAAGACGGTTCGGCTGATCTTGGCCAGGTGTTCTCCGTGGGTGACGCCGTTGCCCGCCACCGCAAGGAGCCGCTGATCCTGGTCGAGAAATCCACCGTGCCCGTGGGCACTGGCGACGCGCTGACCGCCCATATCAACAAGGCCCTGGAACAGGCCGGACGCTCGCTGCAATTTGACGTGGTATCCAACCCGGAATTCCTCAAGGAAGGCTCGGCCGTCACTGATTGCCGCCGCCCGGACCGCATCATCATTGGCTGTGCCCGTGAAGAGGTGCGTGAAGTCATGCGCGACCTGTACGCGCCGTTCAACCGCAACCATGACCGGATCATTTTCATGGACCTGCGCAGCGCCGAGCTGACCAAGTACGCCGCCAACTGCATGCTGGCGACCAAGATCAGCTTTATCAACCAGATCGCCGAACTGGCCGAGCACCTTGGGGCCGACATCGAAGCCGTGCGCCTGGGCATTGGCGCCGACCAGCGCATTGGCTATCACTTCATCTACCCTGGCTGCGGCTATGGCGGTTCGTGCTTCCCCAAAGACATGCGCGCGCTGATCCACAGTGCCCAGCAGGTCAATTGCTCCAGCGATCTGCTGCAAGCGGTCGAAGCGATCAACGAGCGGCAGAAGCACAAGCTGTTCGAACGCATCAACGCGTTTTTCAAGGGCAACCTTCAAGGCAAGACCTTTGCGTTGTGGGGCCTGGCATTCAAACCCAATACCGATGACATGCGCGACGCACCCAGCCGCGTATTGATGGAGGCCCTGTGGGCTGCGGGTGCCAATGTGCGCGCTTTCGACCCCGAAGCCATGCAGGAAACCCAGCGCCTTTACGGCGATGAAGCGCGCCTGAGCCTGATGGGCACACCGGAATCTACCCTTAATGGCGCCGACGCATTGATCGTCTGCACCGAGTGGCAGCAATTCAAGGCGCCGGACTTCGACCTGATCAAGCAACGCCTGAGCACACCGGTGATATTTGACGGGCGCAACCTGTATGACGGTGAGCGCCTGGCCAAGGCCGGCTTGCAGTACTTCCCGATGGGGCGTGGCGAGTCGTGCAACTTGCCGGTCGGGTCTACAGCCCTTTGATGATTCAGCAGCGCCGCCATTGGCAACAATGGCGGCGTTTTTTTTGTGCGTCCCGATGAGACAAGGAAACTCGACATGCGTGCCGATTTCACCTCCCCCGCCCTGCTCACCTTGCGCAGGCAATCGCTGGTTCTGGGCGCGCTCGCCTTGCTGCTGTTTATCCTGGGCAACCATCAAGAGGCCGCGATCGGCTTTGATTCTCGCTTTGTCATGTTCGCCAATGAAATGCTGCGTCACGGCCCCGGTTTTTTCCCGACCACCTACGGCCAGCCTTACGCGGACTACAGCGCAACCTCGACACTGCTTACCTGGCTGCTGTCCCTGCCCTTTGGCAAAGTCACCAGCCTCACCGCTTGGCTACCCACGGCCATTGCCAGTGCAAGCATTGTGACCTTGATGTATCGCCTGGTAGCGGCGCAATCGCGCACCTGGGCGCTGGTCAGCGTGGCACTGCTGTTGCTGAGCATGACTTTTATCACCGAAACCCGCGCGGTATCGCTTGACCAGATGCTGGCAGCGCTCAGTTTCAGTGCCTTCTACCTGGCTTACGCCCACGATCACTTTGCGGCACCACGCCGTCATTTCTGGTTGTTGGCCCTGCTGGTATTGGGTTTTGCGGTGCGCGGGCCGATCGGCCTGGTCATTCCCACCGGTATTCTGTGCAGCTATTACCTGCTTAATGGCCAGTGGCGGCGCCTGATCAGCTTTGGCCTGCAAGCGCTGGTCTTGCTGATCCTGTGTATTGGCACGTTATTGATGCTGGCCTGGATCAGTGGCGGTGAGGCTTTTGTACATGAAGTCATCCGCATGCAAGTGACAGGACGCATGGATGGAACCGAAGGCGCCAGCGGCGTGCTGTATTACTTCACCAGTTCCATGGGCAATTACGCGCTGGCCTATCCGCTGGCCGTTTTGGTGCTGCTGGCGATCCTGATTACCGGGCGCAAGCCGTCGGGGCCAGCCTTGCAACTGGTCAAGTACTGCGTTGGTGCAGCCCTGATCGTGATGATCGGCCTGTCGATTCCCCAGGCCAAAAAGGCCCGTTACCTGCTGCCCATGTTACCGATGGCCGCGATTATTGCGGCCTACCCGTTCCAGGTCATGCACGGGCGGGTCTTTGCTGGCCTGCGCGGCTTGATTCAGGGGTTGTTCCTGCTGCTGCCGGGTTTACTGATTATCGGTCTGGTGGTTGTACGCAAGCGTTTTGGTGAAGAGTTGCCACCCTTGACCGTCATATTCGTGGCCCTGGCCGTGCTTCAGGTTCTGGCCGTTGGCGTACTGTTCAAAGCCCAATGGCGTGTTGCGGGGCTGGCAACCTGTGCGGTGCTGGCGATGTGGAGCAGCTATATCATGGTCTTCGAACCTGCAGAGCGCAGCCTTTACGATACGCGTACCTTTACCCTCAAGGCCATGCAACTGATCGACCAGGCTCCGGCCCCAGTAGTACTGCATGGCATGGGCAAGGACGCCAAGGCGATCAAGTTCATGGTTAACGTGGATCGTGATCTGCTACCGCTGTTCACCCAGTCATCCGCTGAACTGGCAGCATTGCCGGCTCCGGCCTGGATCATCATGGATCGCAAGGACTATGAGGCCTTGCAAGGCAGTGACCTGGGTAATATTGCCCCGACGCTGAGCGGTCGTTTCGACAAGAACGACTATGTGTTGCTGCATCGGCCTTGATCCTGTGGGAGCGGGCTTGCCCGCTCCCACAACTACGGCAAAACGCCAGAGCACAAACAGTGCGCCTGCAGGTACAATCCCCGCCCTTCTCTCTCCCCAAGGAATCCCAATGTCAGGGCTTGAACTGTTTGCCGCCGCACTCGGCGTCATTGCTGTCTGGTTGACAGTCAAACAGAACCCCTGGTGCTGGCCCATCGGCCTGGTGATGGTGCTGCTCTACAGCTGGATCTTCTTCGAGATCAAACTGTATTCAGGCATGCTCTTGCAGGTATTTTTTGCCCTGTTGCAAGTCTATGGCTGGTGGCAGTGGACACGCGCAGGGGCACAGCATGAAGGCCGTGTCGTCAGCCGGCTAAGCCCATTGCAAGTGCTGGGCGGCGTGATTGCAGGCGCCATCGGCAGCGTGGTTCTCGGCGCCTCAATGGCCCATTGGACCGATTCCACTTTCCCCTGGTCAGATGCCACGCTGACAGCCTTCAGTCTGGTTGCCCAATTATGGATGGCGCAAAAACGCCTGCAGTGTTGGGCATTGTGGTGTGTCATCGATGTGCTTTATATCGGCTTTTTTGCCTGGCAGGACCTGTACTTCACCGCCGGCCTGTACGCGTTGTTTACCCTGATAGCCATTCAAGGCTGGCGTGACTGGCGCCGCGACCCGGCGCTGCGCACATGAAGGTGGTCGTTCTGGCGGGGCCGGAGTCGAGTGGCAAGAGCTGGCTCGCTGCGTTATTGCAGCAGCGCTTTGGCGGCACGATGGTGGGCGAGTATGTGCGCTACTTTATCGAGCAAAACCCTCGCGAGACCTGCCTGGCCGATATTCCGGACATCGCTCTCGGGCAGCTTCGCTGGGAAGACGAAGCGCGCGCCCAACAACCCGCGCTGCTGATTCTGGATACCCATTTACTCAGCAATATCCTCTGGAGCCAGACCCTGTTTGGTGACTGCCCACAGTGGCTTGAAACTGAACTGCTCAAGCGCCACTACGACCTGCATTTGCTGCTGTCCCCCGACGATGTGGAGTGGACCGCTGACGGTCAACGCTGCCAACCCTCACTGGCGGAACGCCAGGCGTTTTTTGCGGCCAGTCTTGACTGGCTCACCGATCATCAACAAACCGTACAAGTGATAACCGGCGACTGGCAGGCCCGGCAACAGCATGCCTGCGCCGCAGTCGAACAATTAATGGGTAGTCGGGAAACTTGCTCAGACAGTATTAGTCCATAAGTTAGGTTGTTTACAACAAACAACTGGCAAGCGAGTTACTTAATGCTTTCAGCTTCTTGCCAATGTCCGTTGCTGTTACATGAAAATTTCGTGAAGCCTCTAAAACATTGGTTTGAGGCACGACTTTGCGAAATTGTAAGGTTAACGAGACACCCCCCTGCACCACGTAATTTGCAACCCGGCCCTTATTGTACAAGGGCCGGGGCTGCACACTGACATCTCATGTTCGTTACACCTGATCCCGCCCGGAACAGTCATCGTGCTGTGTGCTGTTGTTTTCAAACATTAACTTAGAAATGGCACAGCTCATGCTCTCTTCCTATCACGCTTGCCAGGGCCAGCGTCGATAAGGGAGCACAGTCATGGGGCACGCATGTTGTGGTAATGGTCACCTGCTGATGGCTTGCAGCCTGAGCGCCTTGCTGGGCTGGTGCGCCGTTGTTCAGGCCGCCGGCAATGGCGAAATAGTGCTTACCCGTACCGTGCAACCCCATGCGGTGGGCAATCCGCCCATGCATCCCGATCCTGACCCGCTAACCGCAAATGCCAGCCCCTTGGTTCAAGTCATGGGTGCAACCCGTGAACTGAGCGATGGTGACTTTGCCGGCGTCAGCAGCGGAGCTGCGATCACCCGGTCCATTATGCCCAGTGGTAACACACTGCCCGGCCTCACCACCAGCAACGGCCTGCCAGGCATAAGCAATGGTCATGCTGGCGGCAGCGCAAACAGCATTTCCGGCACGATTGGCAATAGCATCAGCCAGGGGATGCGCCCGCTCACTGCCCTGGGCCAGGGGAAATAACATGATTGCCTGCCGCCTGCCTGCACTGATTGCCGCGCTGCTGGTCACCTCCTTCGCTGTGGCGGCTTCCGATAACAACGCCACGATCAAGGATTCGGGGGCCAACTACCATGGCAATGTCTCGCTTAACCAGGCCTCTGGCGATCAGCAACAGCAAGTCAATATCCGTGCAATTGCCATCGGCACCGAGGCACGCGCTACGACTGCAGTGACCCAGAAACTCAATACCCCCGCCGACACCTCGCTCAATGCCCGGGCAACTATCGGTGGCAATTCCTTCAGTAATGGCAGCGGTGTGATCGGTATCAACCAGTCAGCCGGAGCCAATAACCAGATGGTCAATGCCGTGCGGGTCAGCATCAGTGCCCGGCCGCAAGGTATTGACGACAGCGCCTTGTCCCAGCAGAACGTGGCGCTGCTTCCAGACTCGGGTACCGCATCCCCCGCCAGCGGCAGTCGCCAGATCGTTACCAGCGATCAGGCCTTCACCGGCAGCCGAGGGGTGGTGCAGTTGAACCAGAGTGCAGGGGTGGGGAACCGCATGGCTAACACCCTGAATATCCGGGTTGCTGACTGACCCGGCAACAACGCAGTGCAATTGGAAAGTGCCAACACTTAACCCAACTAATGATGCACGGAGAAACACCATGAAACCGTCAATCGCTCTGAAGCCACTGGCTTTCGCTCTGGCAACACTGGTGGCCGTATCTGCTCAAGCCAACGGTACCGGCAACAACAATCCGCCGCCTCCATCGACACCGCCTGCATACACCCTTGACCCTAATGCCGCCGCTGCTGCAGTCGTGATTGACGTGCAAAACAGTCACAACAACAAAGTGACCAACAAGGCGGTCGAAAACAATGCAACCATCAAGGACTCGATCAAAGGGTCTGAAGGCAACATGGGTGCGAACGCCGCTTCCGGCTCCGGCAACCAGCAAGACAACGCCGTAGCGATCGCCACTTCAGACGAGAGCTTTGTGTTTGGTACCGCTGCGTCCCTGACCAGCGCCACCCAGACCAACAGCCACAACAACTCGCACAACTATGGCGCACAAAACAACGCCTCGATCAAAAGCTCGGCCAATGGCAGTTCGGGTAACGTCGGCATAAACGTTGCTTCGGGCGAGTTCAACCAACAGAAAAACAACCTGGCCATCGCCGTATCCAATGGTCGTATCGCCAGCGCCGGGGCAACCGCCTCGCAAACCTCGAACAACCTGTCGGTGATCAACGAAGCCGGTGCGTCTTACCTGAGCAATGTGAATACTTGGAATCAAGGGTCGGGCTGGAACAACAAAACCCCTGTCGTCAACAACGCCACCATGGACCATTCGTTCAATGGCTACTCGGGTAATGGCGGTGCCAATATTGCGGCAGGTACCGGCAACCAACAAAGCAACTCGCTGTCCATCGCTGCCGGCTGCAAGGTCTGCATGTAGTCGCGACGCTAAAGAAGGGTCTCGTTTATGAGACCCTTTTTCCTTATTCAGGCGTATCAATCATGCGTATTGTCGCCCTCACCCTCTTCTTCGGCCTGAGCGCAATGGCCCATGCCGCACAGATGCCAATCGCTGCCCTGCCTGGCGGCAACCTGGTGTTCAAGCAGGTGCAGAGCATTCGTGAAAGGCGCTTTGCGGATATCGTTGAACAAAAAACCGATTTCAGTTGCGGCGCTGCGGCGCTCGCCACCGTACTGCGTCAGGCCTATTGGCTGGACGTCAACGAAGACCAGATCATCAAGGGGATGCTGCAAAACGCTGATCAGGATCTGGTTCGCACCCAGGGCTTCTCAATGCTCGACATGAAGCGCTACGTTGAGAGCATCGGCATGCGCGCCAGGGGTTACCGAATTCCGGCGCAGAGCCTTGAAAGCGTGAACATACCCGTTGTGGTGCTACTGGATATCCGTGGCTACAAGCACTTTGTCGTGCTGCAACGCGCGCAGAAGGACTGGGTGTATATCGGCGACCCTGTACTGGGGCACAAGCGCTACTCCCACGCAGATTTCCTCAAAGGCTGGAATGGCATTGTGTTTGCCATCATCGGCCCCGGTTACGACAAGACCAATGCGTTATTGACCCCGCCTGCCCCGCTGACCGCAAAAAACCAGCTCAACGGGTTTAACCCGGTCAAAGACGCAGAACTCATGGACTTCGGTTTTATCCAAAGCGACTTTTTTTAAGGTGCGTCAATCATGACTACGGAGCCCGACGCTCCAGGAGCCGTACATGAAAACTTCCATATGGCTGATTGCCGCATGCCTTGCGAACAGCCTGCACGCCCAGGCGGCGTCCTTTAAACCGGTTGAATTGAAAGACACTGAAATGGCCGAGTTGCGCGGCCGTTATGTGATGCCCGGGCGGATCATCAGTTTCGGCATCGTGATGAACAGTACCTGGACCAGCAGCAATGGCGGCGTAGTCGGCGCCAGTACTTCCATGTATGTGCAAAACACCATTGAACCCAAGTTTTACGTGTCCACTTACAGTTCTGCCGGTAACGGTGCCCCTGGCTCAAACGGCACTGGCTCGGTTACCGGTGGTGCGGGCCTGACCACAGCCCAAGGCGTCACCCAGAGCGTTCGGGCTGCGGGTGACAACAACAGTGCCTATAACAACGTCGACATCAATGTCAGCGAGGCCGACCAGGCCCCCATGGTCAACCAGCAAGGGGTATTACTCACGACCCATACGTCCATCACCCAGGCTGCTGGTGCGGGCAATGTGACCGTCTCCGCCACGGGTGGGGGCGTTCAGCTGGCCATTCAGGCCAACAACAATCAAGGCAGCTCACTGCAGCAAATCGCCCAGGGTGGCGTATTGCAAAGCACTACTTTGCTGGGCGGCGGTAATAGGGTCAATAACATGGCACAACTTAACGTGGTACTGGGTAACAACCTGCCCAGCCCCGGCGCGCTCGATTGCAACCTCAATCAGTTAAAAGGCCTTCGCAATATGGGTTATTGAACTAGGCTCAGGCTCTACAACTTGGCTTATCTGGACGGCTTATTTCATGCATCGATCGTTAACCTTTCGCGCAGTTGTATGTATGAGCACTATATTCCCGTCACCCCTGTTATATGCAGCGGCTGATGCCGATCTAGCGCTACTAAAACAAGAACTTATGGAGCTTCGCCAACGTTACGATCAACAGCAAAAAGCCTTGGCAGTGCTTGAGCAACGGGTGCGTGAAGTTGAGGATCAGCCTGCGACGCCGCAACCCAGGCGCCTGGCCAAATCACCGGCCGACATGAAGGGCAACCAGAACGTTACGGCTGCCAGTGGCACCAGTACCGCTGCACAAGGCAGCTCTTATGGCGCCGCGCTCAAGGATGACTCCGCCCCCGCCCAGAGTGTGGTCAACCTCTACGATGAAGCCAGCGGTTTTTTCGGCGGCGGCAAGTTCAGCCTCGAAACGGGTATTACCTATTCGCGTTATGACACACGCCAGCTGATTCTCAATGGTTTTCTGGCCCTGGATTCAATTTTCCTGGGCAACCTCAACCTCGACCGGATCAAGGCCGACAACTGGACCCTTGACCTCACCGGACGCTATAACCTGGATAACCGCTGGCAGTTTGACGTTAACGTTCCGGTGATTTACCGCGAGAGTACTTACCAGTCCGGCGGGGCCAACGGCGGTGATGCGCAAGCCACTTCAGAGCAAACGGTTACCCGCGACCCGACCATTGGCGACGTCAACTTCGGAGTCGCATACAAGTTCCTCGACGAGTCGGTCAATACCCCGGATGCGGTCTTCAGCGTGCGGGTCAAGGCCCCCACCGGCAAGGACCCGTTTGGCATCAAACTGGTCAAAGCCTCTGAAAACACCAACTTGTTTGTCCCTGAAGACCTGCCCACCGGCAATGGTGTGTGGTCGATCAGCCCTGCCATTTCCCTGGTCAAGACCTTCGACCCAGCTGTGCTGTTCGGCTCTCTCTCGTATACCCATAACCTTGAAGAGTCATTTGACGACATCAGTTCCACGCAAAACCTGAAGCAGCCTGGCAAGGTCAAACTGGGTGACAGCTTCCAGATTGGCGCAGGGGTTGCTTTTGCCCTCAACGAAAAAATGAGTATGTCGTTTTCCGTGTCCGACCTGATTCAGAAAAAGAGCAAACTCAAGCAGGATGGCGGTGACGGGCAAACAGTTACCACCAGTGATGCCAACGCCGGTTACTTCAATATCGGCATGACCGTAGCAGCGACCGATAACCTGACCATCGTGCCAAACCTGTCCATAGGCTTGACCGACGATGCGCCGGACTTCACCTTCAGCCTGAAATTCCCTTACTACTTCTAAACAGCAAAAGGCCCTCCGCGCTTGAGCGCTGGGGGCCTTTTGCTGCTTTCAACGAATGTGATGCTTGTGCAGTAACCGATAAAACGTCGGCCGCGAAACCCCAAGCACCTTGGCGGCCATGCTCAAATTGTCGCTGTGCCGGTCCAGCACCTCGCACAGTGCCTGGCGTTCGGCGCGGTCCTTGTATTGTTCAAGGGTGTTCATCGTGCCGACCAGCAACGGGCGCAACTCCAGGCCCAGATCATGCGCTTCGATCTGCCGCCCTTCGGCCAATACCAGGCCACGACGCACGCGGTTGGCCAGCTCGCGGACATTTCCCGGCCAGCCATGATTGCCCATGGCAATCAACGCCTCGTCACTGAACGTACGCGGGCGACGGCCTGTTTCCAGACTGTAGAAACGGGCAAAGTGACTGGCCAGCATGGCCAGGTCACCATGTCGCTCTCGCAAGGGGGCGGTGGTTAATTGCAACACGTTGAGGCGGTAATACAGGTCTTCACGAAATTGACCGTTGGCGACTGCCGCCTCGAGATCAACATGGGTCGCTGCCAGAATACGAACATCGATGGGGATCGGCTGGTTGCCGCCGACTCTCTCGATGTGTTTTTCCTGCAAAAAGCGCAACAGGCTGGCTTGCAATTCCAACGGCAGATCGCCAATTTCATCCAGAAAAAGCGTACCGCCATTCGCGGCCTCAATGCGTCCAACCCTGCGCTGATGGGCGCCGGTGAAGGAGCCCTTTTCATGGCCGAACAGCTCAGACTGGATCAAGTGGTCGGGAATGGAGCCGCAATTGATTGCAATAAATGGCTTGCCGTTGCGCTGGGATTGACGGTGCAGTGTGCGGGCGACCAGCTCCTTGCCCGTACCGCTCTCGCCGCGAATCAGGATGGGCGACTGGGTGGGTGCAAATTTGCTCACCGTCATGCGCAGGTCCCGCATCAATCGGCTGTCACCCAGCAGTTCATCTTCCTGTACATCGGACGGGGTTGAAGTTTGCCCTCGCAGGCACGCCATGCCAAAGGCCCGGCCGAGTGTGACCTGGACCCGGGAGACGTCAAAGGGCAAGGTGTGAAAGTCAAAAAACCATTCGCAGACAAAATCCCCCACATTGTTCATTTTCAGTACGTCAGGGGTGAGCGCCGCAATCCACTCGGTACCACTGCGACTGATCATGTCTTTTACCGCTTCGGGACGTTCCAGATGAAAAGGTTGCAGCCTGAACAGGCCAACATCGCAAGAGCGGTCAACAACGGTTGCCAGAGTGCAGCTGTCGACCGCCCAGCCTATGGTTCGCAGACCGGGGAGCAATTCATGACAATCCGCACAGGGATCGACCACCAGCAGACGTCGGGGAGAGGACATTGCAAGCATGACTGTTCCTTGGCGCCAGAAAAACATAAAACAGCATTAAAAACAGTCCCTTGTTCAACTTACGCGTAACCTTAGCAAGCCATTGGGCGCTTTCTGGATCGTTTGTTTATAACCCTAATAGCCAATCAAACTGTACAGCCTCGTTCCAAGAGCAGGGGCGATAGATACACTCACTGAAAATTGATCTGGATCAGTCATATAAAAAAACTTTTAAAAATATGACGAAAGTGTGTGACCTGATGCCCCTCTAAAGTCATCAGTACAAGTAACCAACCGAACGGTAAGCCCAGCCGACGGTTAATCACTTGATGGGCATACTTGAGAGAACACCCTATGAACGCCCCGCTCCGTTTCAACGAAGCTCTTTTGATTGCCGGCCACGCTTTTGAACCTTTTCAATGCGTTGCCTGGGCTGCACAGGATGGTCATGGCGAGTTGAGCCTGACTGTTATCGATCGCACCAATACCCGTATCGGCCGCAAACAGATCCCGCGCAGCGCCTGCGCTGACGCCGCTCAGCTGGAAAGCCTGCTGGCACAAGCCCGCGCCGAGATCAGCAGCGAAGGCTACACCCTGCAGCCTTGGGTCATGCCTGCTTGAGAAGCGGCTGACTGATTTGGGAGCTGGTTGACCAGCTCCCACAAATAATCAGCCATCAATGTGTACATACTCTGCATTCAACTCGGCGGCCATTTGACGCGAGCGGCCCAAACGAAGCGGGCCACGCTCGATATCGATCAACAGTCCCGGGCAGTCAATGGCCGGCAGCGTTGACCACTCTTTCAGTCGGCCATCGGTCAACAGTAAAAAGCGCTGTTGTTCCTCTGGACACTGTTTGCGGCGCCTTTCAAGCCAGTCAGCGACTTCCTGCAAGGCCTCCAGCAAAGGCGTCCCGCCTCCAGCACCCAAGCCCTGCAACCAGTCATTCAAGGCAGCAGACGCCTTGGAGCCGATGACCTGCCACTGCGGCGCCTTTGCGCTGACCGTCATCACCGCCACCCGCACACGCTGGCGATACGCATCTTCAAACAGTTGGGCCAGCAGCCCCTTGGCGTCACTCAGCGCCTGATGGCGACGGGTTGAAGCAGACGCATCCACCACCACCAGCCAGAGTTCCGGCGCTGCACTTTGCCGGGTTTTCCAGGCCAGATCAGCGTGCAGCCGGGGACGACCGCCGAGCAGGGTTTTCACCCAGTCGATCATCCCGCTGCCGGCGCTGCGGCTTGCGCCTTGCCTGCCCGCAGAGAGCTGACCTGACCGGGGCCTGGCATCCGCCCCCACTGCAGAACGGGGGCGGATGCCTAGGGCTTTTTTGGCCAGCTCGGCACTTCACGGCGCGCGCCCATGGGTTGCACCTGTGCAGGCAGTTCGCCCCACTGGCCCTGCCCCGATTGAGGCGAAGCATTGCTGGCCTGAGGGGGTGACTGCGGTGGTGGTGTTGACGCCTGGCCTTTAGGTTCTCGGCGGCGATGACGCAAGGCAAACTCGGCCACGGCATCAATATCGTCCAGGCTGATGGCCGTGGCCCCGCGCCAGGCGGCATGGGCC